>NZ_CP093531.1 GCF_022682305.1 Shinella zoogloeoides | reverse complement strand
GCGGATAGGACAGGAGAATATCAGCCGCATCGGTCGGGGGAATCCAGTCGGGAATGTGAAGGGACAACTGATCCGTGTGAGCAAGGTCGATGATCGCGCTGAGCATAAGGGGGTCCTTTCCGCACACATCCGTGTGCCGGTTGAAGATTTCCAGACGTTTGGGGGAGCCCCGATGCCGGTGAGGCATCGGGATCGGGACATCAGCTTGTCAGCAGTGTCCCATCGCCGGTCCGAGGAGGATGTCGACTACGCGCTGCTTCAGCAGCGACAGGAAAGCCTCGCCAAGCGCATTGATGCGCTCGGCCTGCTTGGGGAGGTTCTTGCCGGCCTTCACTTTCTTGAGGGACTTCTGGATGGCCTCGAGAATCTCGATGCCGCCGTCCTCGAAGAGCACAGCGTAAAGGGTGTGCGGCGGGAACGGGGAGAGCAGCGGCACGATGACCCCGTGCGAGACGTTAGCCGGGCGCGGACCGTAGGCGATCGTTTTGGTCATCACGACCAGAACGTGGTCATCCACCGGGAGGCGGATGTCTTCGATGTGCTTCAGGATCGAAGCGGCAAGGGCGCGGTGCCCGGCGGGAATGCCGGCGTCAGCCTTGCGGCGGGTGGACGAGGTGGTGGCAGCAGCAGTCTGCTTGTTGTCCGACATGGTCGAGACCTCCTTCTTTCTGTCGGCAATGACGAGCGCCGACAATGCTCGATGCGCGAAGCGAGCGTTCGCGGCATATGAGCATCAGGGTCGTCGAGGTCGCCGACATTGGAAGGTCTCCGTAAAAATTCACACGACCGCTATACGCGGTTCAAAAATAGAAATCGAGCCCCCTCAATAAAAAAACCAGAAAAAATGTTTTGGAACTGGGCATTGTTGCGCCTCTTTACTCCACTTTTATTGTAAACAACTTCTATACTGCATTATATACCTGTATCGAATTGGAGCAATCTCCCGGTTTTTGGCGGGGATTGCAAATGGCGCATCAGAGATAACGAGGTGACACGATCCCCGCATATCCAGGCTTCTGCGGGTCCGTCTGCAGGTACGAAACCTCTCCATCCGGATGAATCCAGGCCGCGGACAGGCGGCCGGTGCGATAGGCCCCCGTGTCGATGCAGATGCGGTTCACCGCGATCTCGCATTGCCCGCTTTCGGTGACGGTATGGCCGTGGATGACCATTTTTCCAAAACTCTCCGTCGACGTGAGGAAGGGTCCCCGGATCCACATCAGATCATACGCCGATTGCTGCGACAGGGGTACGCCCGGTGCGAGACCGGCATGAACGAGGATGTGATGCGCAAGCTCGACATGGCTTGCCGCGCCGCGCAGCAGGTCGAGGTGCCGGGCCGGTAGTTTCGTCGCGAGATCGGCTACCGAGAAATCGTCGGGGTCGAGCCCATAGGACATGAGCGTCGCGCCGCCGCGCAGGTTGTGTATCCAGAACGCCAGCGCCATCTCCTGCTTGTCGCCGGTCAGCTCATCGAGAATGCGGATCGGAAACCAGTCGTGATTTCCGAGGATCAGGCGGGAGCCGGGTATCCGGTCGAGGGTGGCTGCGACGATGTCCATTGCCTCCTGGCTGCGCGGCCCGCGATCGATGACATCGCCGAGGAAGACGATCCTGTAGCTGACACCTGCGTCGACGGCCTGCTCGTCGATGGCCTTAAGGAGCGTGTCAAGGAGATCGGCGCGTCCGTGTATGTCGCCGATCGCGAATGTATGCTGTTCGCGCAAATGCGCCTCCTTCATGGCAGAAAATCCGTGGGCTTTTGCTGGCCCGCCGCAGGGGAATAAGACGTAACTGTTAGCGTTTGCTTGATGTTCGGGGTGAGCGCATAGAGTGCTCAAGCCGGCCGATTGCAATGCGGCGCCGTTTCGTCGTGGCGCTATGGTTTGCCGATCACTTTCGGCAGGGCTTCCGCGAAACCTCCGAAGCATCTCCTCTCTATTTTGCACTCTCAACCCGCCGATGTTGAACCGATGCCGAGAAGAGCGTGCAAAAAAATCCGTACAGTCATTCTGTTGCCGTGCCGGTGGGGTGGAGCGCCGTCCGGCATGCGGCACCTCGCCGAGCCGGGCCACCTATCTCGATCTCGCGCTTCCGGGGAAAAAACAGATCTTGTTTCGACCCGGAGAGGTTTGTTCAATCGTCCTCCTGAAGGTGGCTGACCAGCAGATGCCATCTTGATGGCAGGCAACTGTGGGCCTATGTTGATGTCTGAAGGAGATGAGCATGGCCGCCCCCCAACTTTCTGTCCGCAGCTCCAAGGCGCGCGATCTGGCGCACAGGCTTGCCCGCCGGGAAAACCGCTCGATTGCCGAAGTGGTCGAGCGCGCGCTTGAAGCCTATGAGGTTCGTGAAGCAGGACGTGAGCCGGCTTCGAGTTTCTATTCCCGCTTGAGTGCGCAGCAAGGGGTCGATATCGACCTGGAGGCCGTCATTCGTGAGGGCCGGCATCCGCATCGAGGCATCGAGCTTTGATCTTCCTCGATACCAACGTCGTTTCCGAGAGCTTGAAAAAGGCGCCGAAGGAGGCGGTCATCGCATGGCTGACGCGGTTTGACGCGGAACTGGCGCTGCCGACGGTAACGATAGCGGAGATCGCCTTCGGGATTCAGAAGATCAGGTCGGATCAGCGCGCCGACCGGCTGGAACAGGGACTGCGCGCGTGGCGCCATCGTTTCGCGGACCGCATTTTCGGGCTGACCGAGGAAGCCGCGCTGGCCTATGGCGAGATCATGGGTGACGCTGCTCGCAAGGGACGAGGCATGTCGGCTCCCGATGGCATGATCGCGGCGATTGCCCGGGTGAACGGCGCCCGCCTGGCTACCCGCAATCTCAAGGATTTCGAGACGACAGGCCTCGATCTCATTTCGCCGTGGGAGTTCTGAAGCTCCATGTCATTTCGGAGCGGGCGGATCGTGTCCGGTCGATAGGAGTGGCCTGTTTGACGTTTTGACCGGTCTTCGGACCCCGCGAGAATGTCACCGACAGCCAGCGCCGCCTGGCTATTGCTGCCGGATCGTCGCCTGATAGACTGGCCGACTGGGATGTCGGATGGAGGTCCAATATGTCGCGTGTTCTTCGGCTGCTCGTTACGATCGCCTTCCTCCCCGTTTTCTCCGCCCACGCCGAGACACTGGTTTGCGCGCCGGTCGCCGTTGCGGAAACAATAGGTGAACCCGGACCTCTGACGATCTCCGCCGCCGACAAGGAACTTGGCAATCCGATCCTTTTCTGGATCGATACCAGGACGGGAGAGTTGCAGGAACATGCGGAGGGCGGCGACCGGTTTATTACCTACACCGGCAAGCTGGACGCGCAGCAAACGGAGACAAACGTCTTCACGGCCCGTCACGCGGAACAGAACGAACTCTATCGTATAGACCTCGGTGTCTCGGTGCATCCTTTCCAAAAGAGCGTCGACCGGGCGCTGACATCCATCGGTGCGTGTGTTCCCGCGGCCATGGGTGAATTGCCGTCGGAGGATGCTGCTCCGGTATGGCCCTTCACCTACCGAAAAACGGGGTAATCGGGGCGACAGCATGTGCATTCGGTACGATGCCATGCCGGCGCCCTCGCATCGAGAATGCCGCACAGGCGGCCGGCAGGAACAGCCCGCTTGTCAAGATGCCGCTGAACCTTGGAGCCCGCTGGAAATGCGCTGATGAAGCGATCGAGCGTCGGCAAGCACCATCCGCCGGTGCCTCGATATCATCCGGTCCGCCCGCGGGCTGATCGACGGGCGTGTTTGCCTGACCGGATCGTTCCCGGCATGCGCGCGCGTCGCGAGAATGACGTCGAGACCGCGAAGATATGTCAGCGCCGCCTGCCGGCGATCTTCATCGCGAATGTTCCCGAGGTGCGCCTCGAGCGCGCCATGTATGATCTCGACGATGTCGTCCTGCATAAAGGTCCTCTTTTCCGGTTCCCCAAACCCGGTCATGGAAATTGTGCGACAGTTCTTCGCCGGCCGCAAATCGCCGGCCAGGATGCGCGGATGAAGGTCGCCTGTTTGGAGGAGCGGCACAGCCGGACAAGCGCGAAAGCCATCCCCGGGAACGTCGGGAATGCCGTCTGATCCATCGGTTGCCTCGCGGATCGGCCGGCCCAGAATGCCAAGCCCCCTCGCCGCGGCCCTTGTGGGTGCGGCTTGCGCACGTTCTCCAACGCCGAGCAGCGCGGTGCCATTGGAGGGAGACTTGCCGACCGATCCATCCGGCCGGTGAAAGCGCAGTTTCGGCGTGAAGAGGACCAGGTCGGCCTTCGCCCAGGCCTCCCGAAACCACGGGGCGCTCGTCCGATCGGGAACGAGCGCGATCCCGCAGCCATGTTCGAAGAACCGGTCCAGCCAGGGGTCGAGGCCGTTTCGTCCCCGAACGGCGGGTTCATCCAGGCGAAGCCGGACCAGGGTTCGGACAGGCTGCTGGCGGTGATCACTCCGCCGGGCAGGAACGAAGGTCTCAGTATCCTTCGGGTGAGCGACATCCAGATCGAACGCGCAGCCAAGCGCGTCAAAGACGTGCCTGGGGGTGTACCATTCGTCCGATTTGCCGGGCGTGTCCCAATAAGCCATTCAGCATGCCTCGCCGGGTTCGATCTTATCGATCCGGCATGCCGTCCCAGTCCTCGTCCTCGACGTAATTTTCCCGGACCCATCTGCGGACGGCTTCCTCGCTTGCGTTGCGCGGGATGTAGCCGTTGCGGAACTGCTGATAGTAGTTTCCGTGATCTTCCCTGATCTCGACCTCCGTCTTGCGGCCGCCGTAGTTGACATGGCTGACTTCCGTGACCGCGAATTCCCGGTCTCCGATGCAAAAATGAAAATGTCTCATGGCTTTCGTGTCCAATATTTGTTTGTGTTTACTAATTCTGCCCTGTCGCCAAATATAGTTCAAGGGGAAATATGAAGAAAATCACATTTACGGAACGTAAAACCAAATCTCGCGCGTCTGTTACCTGAAACGAGCGCCGATATATGTTGGCCTCCGTGAAAGTAACGACAATGGCGCGTGGCGATGCTACGCTGGTGGCGTGCGGAGAATATCTATGAAGCACCCGGATGCCCGGGGCTTTCGCCGGGCTGTAGCTTTGCCCCTGCCAGCCAGTTATGTCGGCATCCAAAGAAAAGGGTGGCATCGCTGCCACCCTCTTGTGACTCCACGCGAACGGGAGCTGTCTGTTCAGAGCCGCCTGCATGGCGGTGAAGTGTTTGACCCCTGCTCCGCTGAAGCTAGCGAGGCGGGGCTGTGTCAAACCCTCCCGGGAAGGGAGGACATCCCTGCGTCTGCAGGGCAAGCCCTCAAGGGGCAACATAACTGGAAACGTCAAGCCTTTCGGCCGGTCATTTCCTGATCCCCCGAAGGGAAACATAACATGCAAAGGCAATTTCTTGCCGTTACGGTTCTTCCAAGCCCTCAAGGGGCAACCTAACCGGATCGGTATTATCAGATATAGACGGAGGTCATATCCACATCTTTCGTTCCGACCATTCCAATGTAATTCTCTATACATCTCGCGTCAACAGTAGTATCGAAATTTTCTTTATTTTATTTTCGGCTGCAATTTTCAATTTGTATATTAAAACTTGTTATTTTTTCAAACGAGGTTTTTGAGGCGCATTTACTTGAGGCTTACAAACTACTTCATTACGATCACGCAAATGGTCAGGGAGGTTTTCACGATGCAGCCGGCAACATCCGAAATGTCCGAGGATGCCTTCCTGGAATTTATCCAGACACGGGATGAGAAGTGGGAGCTGGTCAATGGCGAAGCCGTCATGGTGGCCGGTAGCAATCAGCGGCACCAGGCTATCGTGGCCAATACCCTGGCTGCACTTCACAACCAGCTGCGAGGAAAAGGATGCCGTCCGACAGCCGCAAATTCAGGTGTTTCGACCATCTTCGGTACGGTGAGATATCCGGCAATCGTCGTCGATTGCGGCAGGATGGAAGACCAGGCAATGCTGGCGACGGAACCCGTGCTAATGGTTGAGGTCGTCTCTCCAGCGACGCGTGACTTCGATTCCCACCGAAAGGTTTTTGAGTACAAGTCGAAGCCCGGGATCAGATACGTCCTGCTGGTCGACACGAACGACGCATGCGCCCTTTTGCATGCCCGCGAGGGCGAAGGCTGGTGTGAGACCCTGTACGAGAGATTCGGCGACGTCATCGATTTCCCTGAACTCGGAGCGACGCTGGCGCTCAGCGACATCTATGACGGCCTGGACTTCAAACGGGAGCCGGCACGCGAACCGGTCCGCCTTGGCTGAAGGCAAAGTACGAACGCCGACATGCAGGAGATTTACGCCGGCATCAGTCGCCGGCATCCGGTTCCTGCTTTTTGCTGGCCTCCTCGGCCAGCCATGCCGACAGAAAAGCCTCCACATCATCGTCGGCGATCCCAAAAATCTCGACGACCTGCGATTTTTCCATCTTCCCGTCGGCAACCCAGCGTGCGACCTCCCCCGGCCGAAACCCCGGTTCCATCGCATTGTCGCGAAGAATGCAGTACAGATCGGCATAGGAATGTGCGCCGACGAGCTCGCGGGCGATCTTTCCGGGGACCTCGAAACGCCGCCAGACATCGACCACGGCGACGCCCTGGCGAATTTCGTCACGCACGGCGTCGAGCATCGCCTTGCGCTTCAGCTCGCTGTTCTTTCGCCACCGCCGTTCCGCCCACGCCTCGATGTCGAGGACTTTTCCGGCACGCGCGCAGTCCCGGACATAGCGCCGGGTAGCGGATGCGATCTCTGATGCCCGGCGGGTTCTCTGGTCGAGTGCGAGGCCGAGATAGCGGCAGTCGTCGCACTCGACGATGTGTCTCGTCGGCGTGAGTGACGCGTAAGGCGATCCGCAATGCTCGCATGTAAAAGAGGCCTGCTCCTCGGCCCACCTGACGTGCCAGCCGATCAGCGACCGATAGGTTTCATCGACATCGACGTGGATATCCAGACGGCCGAGTTTCTCCTTGATCTGCCCCGTGCGCATCCGTCCGGGATCGACGAGGATCGCCTCTGCTGACGCATAGAAGCGTTCGACGATACCGCGCCAACCGCGGCCGATGGCGAATTCGGCGTCGGCATTGATCCGGTAGCGGCGGCGCAGGGTTTCCAGCCAGTCTTCCATCAGTCCCTCCTCGCGTTGTTGCTGTTTCCTGGAAACAGCAACAACGCCTGCAATCACGGAAATCGAAGTCCCCGAAACGCCTCGCGCGGCTCGTCGCCGACCCGTTCGATCCATGAGCCCGCTCGCCACCAACTCACCGCGTCGTTCACGGCATCGATGAAGTGACGGCGGTCGACGTCGTCCGGCCACGCCTGGAGCGCGATGTTGGCGACAGGAAAGAGCCGGCCATGTTCCAGGCAGACCCCGATATAGTGGGCAGCGGCTTCGTCGATATCGTTCCGGTGCAAGTCCATGAACCGGCGACGGCGCGGGTGCTCGTCCTCGCATCCGTCGCAACGCACCCGATGCCAGCCGGTCCTGCGGATTTCTCCGGGCCGGCCGCAAAGCTCGCAGATATCGCCCGATTGTGCCCTCGCCTGCCCTGCGATCCCATAGACGGCATTGATCGTTTCGCGAGGGAGTTCCTTGACCGCAAGACGGAGGTCCAGGTATCCCATCTTTTCGCCGACCTTTCGGATCGTAACGCGATCTCCGGCGGCCTGCGCGATCCCGGCGATGGCGGTCGAAATGAGGCTTCGCCAACCGTTTCCGGCATCGATCCCGGCACCATCCGGCAGGATGCCGCCGGCCGCAGCACGGATTTCCAGATCGTATCGGAGATCCATCAGTGA
The DNA here is from genome assembly GCF_022682305.1 of Shinella zoogloeoides. Classification (NCBI taxonomy): domain Bacteria; kingdom Pseudomonadati; phylum Pseudomonadota; class Alphaproteobacteria; order Hyphomicrobiales; family Rhizobiaceae; genus Shinella; species Shinella zoogloeoides. The sequence continues at coordinate 122,392 of NZ_CP093531.1, read as the reverse complement.
ACGCTCCGATGAATAGCGGCGTTGGCATTCGCGAGGATGCCGGAGATCATCTCCCAGCCATCCTCATCGATATATGTCGGCGCGGCTGCGAGCTGGAACTCGATTGCGCCAGCGGCCTCCGCGATGCCAGTGACGATCATGAAAGCGCGGACACGCGTCGGTAGCACCTCGAAGGCGCGCATCGCTTCATGCACCGCGGGCATCCATGCCTGCGGAACGGCAACCCGAGCGTCTGGCGAAATCACCGCCCCGTACAGTTCATTCAGTTCTGCACCGGTCATCGAAACATCTCCTTCGTCAGTTCATCGAAAGTGCGTGGCGTGAAATCGACATCGGGAAGATCGACACCGACGTCGCGCGACAGGCCGGTGCCGGGCAGATGCCCGTGTGAATGGCCGTAAAAATGCACCGCGCCGTAGTGCTGGCAGGGCCAGGTCCGGCAGGCATAGTGCGACAGGTAGATTTCGCGGCCGCCATCCCTGGTGCGCAACGCATGCGCCGGAGGCGCGGCCCAGGCGAGCGCGGCAAGATGCGGGTGAATCTCGCCCTTGCTCGTCACATCGTGGTTTCCGAGGACGAGGTGCTTGCGCCCCTTCAGCCGGGAAAACAGCCAGGAGAGCTTGTCGAACCGCTCGCCGAGGCGGAACGCGAAATCGCCAAGGTGATAGACGATGTCGTGGTCGCGTACGACCGCGTTCCAGCGTTCGACGATGGCATTGTCATGCGCGTCGATAGACGGAAACGGGCGCGGCTGGAGCGTGAGAATGCGCTCATGGCGAAAATGCGTGTCCGCAATGTAGAATTTCTGCACGAACATCCGCCCTTCCTAGTTCGCCAGAGCCAGCTGGCGGCGCGGACGGCGGACGAGCTCATGCACCACGGCCCCGTCGAGACGCTCGTGCGTGAGCAGCAGCTCGACCAGTTCGTCGAACGCTGCGCGGTGTTCTTCGAGAACGGCGCGGGCGCGCAAAACCTGGCTATGGAGCAGGTCGTCGATATCCCGGCGGAGCACGGGATCGAGATCGGCGGCATGCGTCAGGTCGGTCAGGCCGGGGACGCCGTGAGAATACAGGCTCTCGCCCATGCCGAAGCCCGCAAGGGCGTGGCGCGCCGTTTCCGTCGCGTTGTAGAGATCGATGGCGACGCTGTCGCTATGGCTGCCGTAAACCATCTCCTCGGCGACCAGCCCGCCCATGTTGTGCGTAATACGGTCGATATACCACTGGAAATCATGGAGACCCTCGGGCATGCCGATTGCCGCGAAGCCGCCGATGTACTTTGCCTGGCCGGGAATAAAGTCAGGCTCGATCATGATCTCGCCGACCGTGCAGCCGATCGCAGCGGCGACAACGGCGTGACCGCATTCATGGACCGCGATGTGACGCAGGGTCGCGGCCGTCCGGCGCTGGCGAACCGGAAGCGAGTCGACGACATGGCGAAGCTCGATATCGGCGCGCTCACGGCGGGCACGGCGACGGGCATCGCGGGCGATGCGTTCGAGATCGGCGCCCGACATCCCATCCGTCTGTCGCGTCAGCGACAGCAGATCGAGCTCCCCGGCTCCAAGGTGCTGGCGCAGGATCGCGGCCCGCGCCGTCGCATCCGGAAGCGGAATCTCGATATGCCGGTCGAGACGGCCGGGACGACGAAGGGCGGCATCGATGCCGGAAGGGTCGTTGGTCGCACCGACGACGATGACACCTTCACGCTCGATGGCGCCGTCCATGCATTCGAGCAGTCCGTTGACGACACCGCGCATCCATTCGTCCGCGCGGCCATCGCCGATGCTGCCGCGTTGCACGAAATTGTCGATCTCGTCGATCAGCAGGACGGACGGCGCGTGCTTCATGGCTTCGGCGAAAGCCGAGCGCATCGAACACAGAAGATCGCCCTGATGACCGCCACCGCTGCCGAGCCAGGCGGAATAGCTGCCGACAACGAGGTGGGCATCCAGCGACCGCGCCAGGGCCTTGGCAAACGTCGTCTTGCCGCAGCCGGGAGGACCGGACAGCAGGATGCCGTTGTCGACGTCGCTCCAGGGAATGTCGCAGCGCCGCCAGTCTTCGATATCCTCGGCCAGTTCATGCCCCCAGTCCGCCGCCGCGCCGAAGCCGTGCATGTCTTCAAGCGGGGCCACATCGTCGGGAACGACGCGGTCGCCCTTGGGATTACGCTTGTTCTGCTCCTTTTCCTGCTCCTTGCGTTCCGCTTCCTCACGCTCGGCCTCGAGTTTCACGGCCTGGGCGTGCAGGGTGTGGCTCTCGCGGATCGGACGGTGGGAATGGAAGGCGATGCCGCGGCGGCGATGCGGCATGCGCGCCAGGAGATAGGCGTCCTTCATGTCGATCGCGCGGCCGCAGGCCGCCGCTGCCTCGACGATCATAGCAAGGTCGTAGCGCACCTTGATGCGGCCATCGAGCAGCAGCAGCGACGGATGATTGAGGTTCTCGTTTTCGGGCGTGGCGAGCAGGATGACGCATCCCTCGCTGTCGAGGCGATCATCGACGCCGAGCGAACTCAGGATGTGAACCGTGACGTCGTATTCCGACGGTTCCGTGTTCGCTGCGATGTCATCCCATTCGTCGGGAATGCGGAGTTCGTCCGCGAGAGTGTTGGACTTCGGGGCTTCGCCCAGGCTGCCCCTGATCGCGCGGATGCGAGCCTGCATGCCGCGATGCCAATGCGAAACGCTCGCCGTCGACGGGATGAGGACGAGATGCGTGCCCTTCGGAGCAGGTCCGAGATCGTGGAAGATTTTGTGGATGTGGAGACGGGCGATCTCCCACTCGAACGAATTTTCTTGCGTCTTGCTCGCCATGACGGGCCGCTCCTTGCAAACATACTGACAACGCCGCCCGGCCGGTATGGCGGGCGATGGAACGCATCAGGCTATTCGCAGGGTCTTCGTCATGACGTCTGGTCTCCAACTTGATGCAACTATGCCGCGTGCAAATTTGAAAGTCAACGCGGCATCCGAGTGGTGTGCGATCCGGTTAACGAGATGCGATCGACGACACGAAATCCTCGAAGGCATCCTCGGGATGAATGCCCCTGCGCAACCCTCTCGCCGCGAACTCGATCGCCTCCTGCCGGTGTTCCTCGGGAACCCGTAGCCAAAGCGCCTGCGAAACCGAGGGAGGGCAGCGCGGCTCGCTCACCGTGACGACCGGCTTGCCCTTCTGCGCGATATCCCGGTGCAAATGCCGTTCGGCAGCAGTACCGAGCCGCTCCTCATGGAAGCGGAACCTGTCCGTGCGGCCGGCGGCGATCTCCGCGAGAAGGTCGTCGGCGAAGGCTTCCCAGCTCATCACGGCGCAGTTTTTCAGCGTGGCCCAGAAGCGTTTGCGCTCCCAGACCGGTGCATGCGGGTGTCGGCCGAGCTCGGCGATCACCTTCGTGATCTTGCCGCCCATGATCCGGTCGGCCTCCGCGAGCAGCGGATACCGCTCACCGAAATCTCGCATCAGGCGATCGGAGGTCTCTCGCAGGTCCTCGTCGGAGAAATTGAAGAAGGGCCATCTCTCATAAATGCTTCCAAGCTCCCGGGCCTCGCGCCTGGCTTCATCGGTAGCGAGAAACCGCAGCTTCAGCGGCCATTCGCTCACATAATCCTCAACGGACCGGGGCGCTTGTTTAACCGGCATCTTCCCGCTCACCGACACCCTTTTCCTCGGCTTCGGATACTGGCGGGCTCGGTAGTCGAACGAGGCCACGAGATTGAAGCGATCAATGGAAGGCACCGCCTTGACCAGTTCGCCGAGGAACGATCGGCTGGCAGGCACGCGGACTGCCAGCAGGTGGTAAATGTGAACCGTGTCGATGGATTCAAACTTGATCCACATCGGGCGCATGTCGCCAGTATCGTCGGCGGCCTCGAGACAGGCGGTGACCGCCTGCATCGCCGCAATGCCGGCTTCCCGCGAGAGCGGCTGTTCCGCGGTCAGGAGGATGGCGGCATGCGGCACGGTATAGAGCTTGCTGTCGTCATCGTCGGGCAGCTTCGTCGTCATGAACGTGCGTCCTCGTGTTCGATGCGGTAGATGGGCGGGCCGGTCAGCCAGGTGTCGAGCTTCCTGAGAGCCGCGAGCAGCTCGCCCTCGTCGCCGGGCGAGATCGTGAAGCCGAAATGCTGGCGGGCGGTCGTGCCAGGCGCCCGGAAATGAACGCGTAGCCGGCGCTCGTGGTCTCCGTTCCAGATCACCTGGCTGAGCGGTTCGTAGACAAAGCCATCCAGGTCGGTGGCAGAAGCGGCGTGGTCGATTTCCAGGTCGATATGCGTGCAGGTCTCGAAGGACGGTTCCACCGGACGTTCGAGGATGCTCGGCGCGGCGGCAGTTGCCCCCCTCCCCTCGACCGCAGGCCGGGACTTTGGTTTCCGCTTCTTCTCGGCGATCCGCTCCAGGCGGCTTTTGTCGGCTTGCCCGAGTTTCTGTATGACATGCGGCGAATTGCAGAGGTCGGCCCCGATCTCCACTTCTTCCGCGAAAAAGCACCAGGCGGCCGCCTCGACGCCGTTTGCGTCGATCGCCGCCAGGAGGTTCTTCCCGCGATAGCGGCGCTGGCCGTATCCGGCCGTCAGCGGAACGCCCTCCAGCGCCTCGTCGAGCGCCACGCTCCATGTCCAGTAAGCGGAATGATGGGTTAGCCTGAGCGACCTGAATTTTTGCGCGACCTGCAGCCAGAAGACGCTGTTGATCCTGAATTTGGGAACATCGGCCTTACCGGCCTGTTCACCGCGGACCCGTAGCGCCCTGTCGTCGGTACGGACCGTGTGGTGCGTGTCGGGGTGGACCTTGACGTGCAGTTGAATCAGCGACGTCTTCTTTCCCTGGCCGCGCGCCGGCGAAGGCAGGCCGTCGTAGGTGATCCTGAGGCTGAACTTGCGCACACCGAGGAAATCCTGCGCGAACCTTGAGATGACCCGTTCCTGAAGCTTCGAGAAGAAGGACGTACCCGGCGTTTGAAATCCCACCAGCTCGGCCAGTTCGGCGGGAGTGAACTCGAGTACGAAGGAATTGTCGGAACCTTCTCGCCACCTGCGCAGGCTGACCTCGTGCACGAGCCTCTTGTAGAGCAGCGCCGAATATCTGGAGCGCATCGCGCCGTGTCCGATGGCGGCCAGCTCGACATAGCCGTAGGAAGGCATCGTCCGCATCAGCCATTTGATGGGGTCGGGGAACTGGTACCCGATATCGATCCTCGCACCTTTTTCCGCCGACCATGCGGTCAGCATCTGGACGTTGCTGAACGACCGGCCTTCTTCGCCCGCGAATGATAACCTCACCTGTTCCATCCGAGTCAGCGAGGCCCTCACATCCGCTTCCCTGGCATCCGACCACAGAAACCGCAGGCATTCGGCCAGCGGGATTTCGTAGGAGCTGCGCGACATCGAGATATCGGTTTCGTAGGCTTTGGAGATCAGCAGCTCGTGCAGGGCAAGGTCCGACGACGTCAGCTGCTCGGCGCCTTTGACGACGGAAATGCCTGCCAGCATCTCCGGCGGTCTCGGCGACTGCGGGGCGACGATCGCAAGCGATTTCCGGTTCTTCAGCGCCGTCGACAGGTCTCCCCGGCTGGATGGCTGAAACTGTTTTCTCTGCGCCGGCATGGCTTCCTCATGTGCGTGTCCTGTAGTTAAGGTTTCCGGTCACAAGAATAAAATCAAGTGCAAAATTGTATTTCTGTAGATTTCTAGAGTTTAATATCGAGTTTTTCATTATCAATTCAGAGATTACTTAATTTTCTTTCAGAGAAATATCTGGATCGGCCGAGCTGTGCAGACAATCGGCATTTAAAATAAGATCCGTTGCTTCAGAAGCATGGGATGTTAAGAGTCTGAATCGTAACGACCGCCATGTTTTCAAGGCCTTGCGAGCCTGCGGGTGAGCATGCGGATATTTGCGATGAAGACCCATGCCTCGGCGGAAGCAATGGTTCGTTCGAAGTCCTTTGCGAGCCTGCGGCATCGTCCGAGCCAGGCGAATGTCCTCTCGACCACCCAACGGCGCGGCAGGACCTCGAAGCCTTTGGCGCTGTCGGAACGCTTGATGATTTCGAGCGTGAACTTGCCGACCTTCTGCAAGGCTCCCCTCAGCTTCGGCCCGGCATAGCCGCCATCGGCGAAGACATGGCGCAGCCACGGCCAGCGCTTGAGGATCGATTTCAGGACGGCGGGCGCTCCGTCGCGGTCCTGAATGTCGGCGGCATGGATGACCAGCCCGACCATGAGGCCGAGCGTATCGACGACGATATGCCGCTTGCGGCCCATGACCTTCTTGCCCGCGTCAAAGCCACGTATTCCGCCGCTTTCGGTGGTCTTGACCGACTGGCTGTCGATGACGCCGGCACTGGGGCTGGCCTCTTTGCCTTCGCGCTCGCGTGCCACCATCACCAGTTCATTGTTGATGGCGCGAAGCCGACCCTCGTCACGCCAGCGGTAGAAATATTTCTGCACCGTCGAGAACGGCGGAAAATCCTTCGGCAAGAGCCGCCACGCGCCGCCCGCCGACGCCATATACAAAAGCGCGTTCACCACCTCGCGCAGGGCCGTCTTGCGCGGCCGACCGATGCGGTTCGGCGACGGCATCAGCGGTTCGATCAGCGCCCACTCCGCGTCGGTCAAATCGCTTGCGTAACGGGCACTGCGGCGCTCATAGTGCCGGCGAGTGGTTTCGGTCCAGGCCATCGTGATCTCCGTCGAATCTCAGAAATCCGACTGAATCATAACCTGCTGAAATCACTCGCTCCTTTTTGGAACGGACACTAAGGCCGAAATCCGGGGTTTACGGGATTTCAAAATCCGTTGACGCGAGGAAAATCCGGGGTTTATGGGATTTTAAAGTGTTGACCAACTCAGGCGAGACGGTGATTTTTTCTCCCCGAAACTAGGATTCCGGCCCCTAATTCTAAATGGGAGTGCGCGGGCGCGCGTATGCGTGCACGCGAGGGGACGATGCGGCAACGCCGGGCTGGATTTCGATTCAGACGGGGCGCTTCGCTTTTTTGCTTCTGGGTCGAGGCCTGGAAAACCGTGGTGCAAGCCCGCCGCCGCTGATCCTATCGCCGGGCCGTGGCGTTTCTCCCCGTTGCGCCGGTCCCGGCCAACGGCCATCATCGCCGCATCCTCGTGGGAGTCGACAATCTGCCAGTGCTTCCGCGCCGCATGTCCCTGGCAGAGCCGGAACCGGTTCTCGATAGCGGTCTCGTCTACTTGTTGTCGGAATAGCCGGCGTAAAGAGCAGCGCGGGTCATAGAGTGATCTTCGTTCGGTCAGTCCTTGATGGCATCCTGCGGCATCGGCGGCACGTCAGGTGCCCGGTCCAGAAGCCGCGTGAGGTCGCCACGCTTTGCCGTGCCTGCGCGCGCCTTGAGGAAATCGGTCGCCGTCTCCACCGCGCCGATCTTCTGTGCGACGGCCGAGACGATCCACTGGTTGAGCGAAACGCCGTCTTCCATGGCAAGGCGCGTCGCCGTTTCCTTCAGGGATTGCGGCAGCTGCAGCGGATACTTGTAGCGTTGGGTCTGCGTCATGTGCTCAGTCTCCTGACAATCTCTCCCGGTGTTGCGATGGCGACACCCAGTGCGAGGGCCGGGCGGAAGTCCTTGACGTTATGCGTCACGATGGCCTCGGCCTGCCCATTCAGCGCCGCCTCCAGCACCATCTCGTCGGCAACATCAGACAACATGGGCCGTGTCCGAAACGAGATATCGATACCCTCGGCACCTGCCGCGAGCGCACTCATCACCGCCGCAACATCGTCCAGGCTGTGTCCCGTCACATTCCGGGTTTCCTCACGGCTCAGAACAGCCTCGTATTCCAGAAACAGCGCAGTCGAGCAAAGTGGTGTCAGCACTCCCTGGTCAACGGCCCGCAGCAGCAGATTGCTTACTCCGTAACGGCTGCGGAAAGCAGCCACGATCACGTTGGTGTCCAGAACAAGCCTCATGGGAGATAATTTATGGACATCTTATTGGATGTCAATATTTGCAATGGCATTCTCAGACACGACGACCTCGGGCATCGTCATCACGGTCCCACTCACCCTTGCATCGGGTCACCGGTTTGGATGTGTTAGGTCCCCTCTGCAATCGGCCTGTCTGCCCAGGGCCATGCTTCGCGCTGATAGGCGACATCGATCGGAGACCGCTCATCTGTCCGTGTAGGCGGCGGCATTTTAAGTAACATCCGCTGCTTCAGAAGCATGGGATGTTAAGGCCGAAACCTGGGGTTTGCGGGATGTCAAAATCCGTTGACGCGAGGGAAATCCGGGGTTTATGGGATTTTAAATTGCTGACAAATCCAAGGGAAACCGGGATTTTTTCTTCCCGAAATCGGGATTCCGGCCGCTAATTCTAAATGGGAGTGCGTGGGCGCGCGTGTATGCGTGCACGCGAGGGGACGATGCGGCAACGCCGGGCTGGATTTCGATTCAGACGGGGCGCTTCGCTTTTTTTTGCCTCCCGGGTCGAGATCGCGGAAACCCGTAGTGCTGGGCCGCCGCCGCTGATCCGGCCATCGGGCCGTGGCGCTTCTCCCCGTTGCGCCGGCCCCCGCCGGTGGCCATCATCGTCGTATCCCCGACCGAGACCGTGCCATGGCCATTCCCTACGACCTTCATCTCCTCGCCGAACTGATCGATGAAGCCGTTCGTTCAACTCCTATCCGCAAACTCCCTCGGGAGAGGAGACGTCGGTATCAGGCCAAAGCTACGGCCAGGAGCCGCCAGAGGGTGGCCGCAGCGCTTGCCGGCGGCATCGTACCGGTCAACCGCCGGCATGTTCGGGACGTTCTCGGCGATGCAGCCATGCACATCCTTTCGAGCGGAGGTGATGGGGCCGATATCATCCGCCAGGCGCTCGCCACCGTCTTCGCCCATGATCCTGACGCACCGGCCACGATCGCCGATAAAATCAGGGCTGGAAAGATCAGGCCGAGACTGTTCAGGCCAGCGTGATGGACGACGGGGCCTGCTGTCCGTGCGATCCATAAAACCGCAGTTGCCAACGCTCCCTCGGCGTTCGGGGGCGGCAGGCATCCCATTGAGGGCCGACCTTATCGGCACGTAGGTGCAGCGTAAGCATCCGAGCAGTCACGCGGGCGAGAGACGCGCGCGCGATGTTGAACGTCCCTATGATGAAGGGGGAGCGGGTTCAGGCGGCCTGCTGACGAGCCTGGATTTCGGCCTGGCGCAGCCTCTTCCACTCCCAAGGGAGCATTTCATGGAGACGCGAGGCAGGGAGATCTGCGATGTGGGCAAGGACATCGGCGAGCCAGGCCTTAGGGTCCACGTCATTCAGCCGTGCGGTCATGATGAGGGTGAGCATGACGGCGGCACGGTCTGCGCCGCGCTCGGAACCGGCGAAGAGCCATGCCTTTCTGCCGCAAGCTACGCCGCGCAGCGCTCTTTCCGCGGCATTGTTCGTCATGCAGGTTCTGCCGTCGTCCGCATAGCGGGCAAAGTCGGCCCAGCGCGACAGCATGTAGTCGATCGGTCCGCTCACCGGCGATGAGCGCGACAGGCTGGCCCGCTCGGCGCGCAACCATTCCTCCATATCACCCAGCAGCGGCTTGCTCTTTTCCTGCCGGACGGCGAACCGCTCGGCCGCGCTCAGGCCGTTGATCTCGCGCTCGATGGCGAACAAGGCATCGATGCGCTTGACGGCTTCAAGGGCCACCGGCGAGATCGGTTTGGCTCCTTTTCCGCGCCGGGCGTTGCGAGCCACATCGGCTAGCTCGAAGAACTTCCGGCGCGCATGGGCGAAGCAGAATGCAGGCGTCGCCGGCATCTGTTTCTTCGTCCGGTCGAACAGCGGATTGAAGCCGTTGTAGCAGTCGGCCTGAAGGATGCCGCTGAACTCGGCCAGATGCCTTTGCGGGTGCTCACCACGCCGGTCACTGGAGGCGTAGAACACTGCAGCCGGCGGCGCAGGTCCTGCGAAGGGCTGATCATCGCGCACGTAAACCCAGATACGCCCGGTTGTGCATTTGCCCTTGGCCAGGATCGGGATCGTCGTATCATCGCCATGAAGCCGGTCGGCCTCGAACACATGGGCCTCGATCAGGTCGAAGAGCGGCTTGACGGCGAAAGTGACGTGGCCGACCTGATCGGCCAGCGTCTGGGTCGATAGGTCGATGCCCTCGCATTTGAAGCGCGTGCTCTGGCGGTTCAGCGGGATGTGCTGACCGAACTTGTCGAACATGATCGTTGCCAGCAGTTGAGGCCCGATGAAGCCACGCGGCGTGGCATGGAACGGTGCGGGAGCCTGGCTGATCGCCTCGCAATCGCGGCAGGTAAACTTCTCGCGCACCGTCTCGATCACCTTGAAGCGGCGCGGGATCTCCTCCAGCGTTTCCGTCACGTCTTCGCCCAGCTTCGACAGCCGCGAGCCACCGCAGCAGGCACATGCCGACGGCGCTTCGATGACGATGCGTTCGCGCTCGACGTCTTCGGGCCACGGCTTGCGCACCGGACGCTTGCGGACGAGGGCACGTACGGACTGCGTTTTAGCGGCGGCCTCTTGCGCCGCCAGTTCGTCCTCGGCGGCCGACGCCACGAGCTCCTCGAGCTGCAGTTCCAACTGGTCTATCAGCCGCTGCGTGCGTTCGCGGCGCGGCCCGTACTTCTCGCGCTCCAGCTTGCCGATCAGCAACTGCAAATGCGTGTTCAACGCCTCGATGCTGGACAGCCGCGCCTTCGCGTTGGCAGCTTCCGCTTCAGCCTGGAGCCGCGCGGCGCGTTCGAACAGCAGCGCCGCATGAGCGCTGGCAAGGTCCGATGGCAAGGAAAGCGGCGGCAATGTCACGACGACATTGAATCAGATTTCACAGCAATATCAATGCATAAATGCAGTCAGACCCGGCTGGGACGCCAGGTTTCCTGCGGCGCGCGCCAGTCAATTCCGGACAGTAGATAGGAAAGCTGCGCCGACGAGATTGCCACCGCGCCACCCTCGGCGGAAGGCCAGATAAACCTTCCTCGTTCCAATTTTTTCGTGAACAGGCAGGCCCCCTGGCCATCGTGCCAAACGACCTTGATCAGATCGCCGCGCTTGCCCCTGAAGCAGAACAGATGGCCGCCCAGCGGGTCATGCTTCAGCACCTCCTGCACCCGCAGCGCCAGCGACGGGAACCCGCACCGCATGTCCGTATGGCCCGTCGCCAACCACACCCGAACGCCTGTCGGGATCGAGATCATCGCAGCGTCTCCAGCCCGCGCAGGATTCGCAGCAGCGCATCGACATCAACGTCGCGCTCGACAATGACGCGCCGGCCGTTTGCGCTCAGTACCTCCATGCGGCCGCTACCCACTACCGGATTCGATGGACCCGGCACGTCCGGCGTGATCAACGCCGGTACGAAGCCCTCGATCCGAATGCTGCCAAGATTGCCGGCCTGTGCCAACTGACGCCAGCGGTACAGTTGCGAGCGGGAAACCCCATGCTTCACCGCCGTCGCGGAGACCTGGCGACCATCGCCAGAAAAGCCTTCTTCAAGAATTTGGAGCTTCGCCTCGTCGGTGAAGCGCCGCCGCCGCCCCGTATCGACGATCGCCAACCGGCTCACCGGTGTCCCAAAACTGTCCTTATGCCTGTCCATAAGGACAAAACGACAGATTCACATCACGCCCTCAAGGCGGCCGCCGTCGGATGCTTACGGTGCAGCCCCTCAATTGCACGCGACCTGCTGGCCGGCCAGCGTCTCCCCGTGTCACATCGCGGCCCTGTCCCGCGCGCCGATCCTCTCCTCTCTGCCCGTCATAATCGCAATCCTCAACGCGAGGCGCGGCCGGCAACCTGTTGCAGACAGTTTCCAGCGTGCGATTGGTCGAACCGGGCCTGTCGGCGTTGCTGGAGCGCAAAGAAACTTGATCCAACGTTTTTCAATTTACGAATGGGACACGGATGTCCCATCCTCAAATTGAATCGGCGTGCGCTCAAATCGGAGAAAGGCAAGATGCAGTGCACCGCATGATTGGAAGCGCCTGGCGCGTTTACCGGCAACACGGGATGGTCGTGATCGACACTCCTACCCCGCTTATGTCGCGCAGATGCGACACAAGACGCTCTTGCGTCTCAGATATCTGACATTCCCCAGGCTTTCCGGAACGATTGCGACCTCTCCGCGGAAAAGCAACGACCACGCCGGCCTGGTTCCTTGCAAGCGCTCCACCCAATCTCACGTAGTGATCATACGTAGTGACAAGAGGAACGACGAAAATGCCGAGAGCGGAGAGCGGGAGCCGGGGACAGGAAGCGACCCGGCAATGGCGCAAGAAGGTCAAGAGGGAACGCCGGCCCGAGACCGATGCCGTCGACACGGCCCTGGCGGCCGCGGTCACCGTGTACCGGCACGTCGCGGAGGCGCGCCGCTCGAAGCGTGACGTAACGCGTGCATCGGGCATGGAACTGATGGCCATAAACTTCCTGGTCTCGAAGGGTTATGCCGTCGAGCACGCCACCCGCCAGGTCCGTCGTCGGGTTCGGCGCATGGATGCCGAGATGCTTGTTCCTCTGGTGAACGGACCGGCCGACAGGGTGGCAAATCCGGGAGGGTTTCCGCCGGCAACATGACCTTGTTTTCGAACCGTGCTTTTTCTCCGACCTCCCCCCGTTACTTCATGGTTCTGAATCCGGCTTTCGTAAAAGCACGTAGTGACGTCGTTCCTTGCAAGCCGACGTCGGATGATCTCCGCAGCCGATAAATTTGAGGAGATCGACAATGGAGAAGCTATCGGAAATTGCGCAGAGCCTGGATGCGCGCCTCAAGATCGCCGCGACAACACATGGCCTCGATCTGGAAAAGCTGGCCGGGAGGACGCTCGTCGAGGGCATTCTGAGGTACTGGGCGCAGGGAATGGGACCGGCCCCGGTCCTGCTGACAGGCGGACTGCTGTTCGACCAAACCGTTCGTGAAACGCGCGATGCCGATATCGCGATATCCCGCCGCTACCGGTGCGACGACATCGTGCGCGGCATGGAGACTATTGCCCGGCTCCTCGAGCGCGAAGGTATGCGGCTGGATTTCACCGCCCCTGTGCCGCAGGCCGACACTGGATGCGGCAACTCCGTGGAGCGATGGATCATTGAGGGCAAGGTCGGCGGTGTCGCCGCCAGCGCCAGCCTCAATATGGACCCGCGGCGCGGGGCCGGCGCTGTCATCGAGGCGATCGAGCTTTCCGAAATTCCGTCGCTGGTCTCGGGCATCCCGCCGCTCGCCATCGCCTGCCAGCCGCTGGAAGTCGTCGCCGCCGAGACGCTGCTCGCGGTGATGTTTCAGCCGGAATCGGATTTCCGTATCCGGCACCTCGCGGATGTTATCGACGAGCGTCTCTGGGCGGACGTGGATTGCCGGGACGTCGCCCGAGAGATGATCGGCGTCTGCCGCTATCGGGGCATCGATGTCCGCGATCTGCCGGCGACGCTCGATTGGCCCGCGATCCAACGCCTTGAACCATCGTGGGAAAGGCACCGGGCGGCGGGAAAGACCACGCTTTCCATCTTCTCGGCGTGGATCGACGCAGCCTACCTCTGGTCCGAGGTGAAGGCCGAACTCGGCCTCAGACACAAGCCGTTCGTGGTCCAGCGCCCGGGTTCAAGCGTAGCGAGGATGTTCGCATGAAGTCGCCTCGCAAACATCCTGAATGGCGGCCGGCGGTGGAAGCCTTCTGCCGCGAACTGGACATTCCCAACCGCCAGCACATGCTGATCGACAACCTGATCGCCCCCAGCCTCGGCCGCGTTTACATGAAATTCTGGATCGCGCAGGACCGTATCGATCCCGAGATCGTGATCGATCCCACCGATCGCAGCGATGACCCGCGCTGGCACCAGAGCGACGGATGGCCCATCCGCGGCGGCTTAGAGGACGAGATTCTCCGACGCAAGTGGGAGCGGCGGGCGGCGCTCTATTTCCGCTGGAACGCGCCGGATATCTGGTACGTCGCCGACTGGCTGATCTATGCGGTGGCGACCAATGCGCCGTGGCTTCACATTCACGATCCTCACGGCGAGCCGAAAAAGCTGGCGAAGTGCGGGAGCCTGGAGCAGCTCGTTCGTGAAGCGAACAAGGGCTTCCGGTTCCGGCCGGAAGACAGGCTCCACGACGGCAATCTGCCGGCCGTCGCCATTCCCGAGCCGGGTCCCGATGACGAATCCGAAATCGCCGACCTCGGTGCCGGCCATATGCTTGTCCAGCTCCTGACGCCACTCGCGCTTCGCATCGAAGGCGCCCGCATGCGCCACTGTCTGAGCCACGGCGGCTATGACATCCGGCTCCGGGATTCACGCTTCAGGTACTACTCGGTGCGCGGCCCCGACGGCCTGCCGATCGCGACCCTGGAACTCGCGGGCGATGTGGTGCGGCAATTCCGTGGGCCGAGGGATGCCCGGCCATCGGAGGCGGTCGTCGATCTTATGTCTCGACATGCGGCGGAAAACCAGTGGCGGGGATACGAGGAAGCATCCGTTGGCAGGTTTCTGCGGGATTGGGACGAATGGCACCGCTTCCTCGGCGACGATGTTCTTCGTGCCCTCGACGGTGTTGAAGGTGCCCGCCCCGTCACGGACGAGGAACTGGCGGAAATGGTCCGCGCCAACAACGGCGCGCTGCCCACCCGCCGCCAGCAACGATGATCGTGCCGGCGACGGATTGCGCCGACGGAACCGGCGCAGCACACTTGAGAAACGGCCCATCAAGGGCGGAATGAAATGGGGATGACCATGGACATCATGGAAGCAACCGTGAGGCGCTTGCCGTATCATGACCCGGCCGAGCGTCCGGTCGCGGAGGCCCGGCAGGCCGAGATCGATGCATTCGAGCGGGAGGTTCGCGACCATGGCTGAACTCCCCGTTTATGACGACCCCATCCTGACCTGGGACGACATCGCCGACGATCTCGCGATAGCCGGAGATGAGCAGGAAGACGACAGGTTGCGGCTTGACCTGGAGACGGTGCGCTTTGTCCCCGCCCTCGACGGACGCGGTCTGCAGAGGGTGATAGGGGTTTATGGGCCGGAATCCGCATGGATCAGACGGTGGGAGGAGCAATGGCGGCTGGATGTCGCCGACGCGACCTGCCATCCCGCCGTCATTCGATGACACTCAAGGCCCCGGTGGTATGAGCGGGGTCGGTTATTGAATTCCAGAATCGGGCGGAGATAGCGCGTCCCGAAGCTCACGGCCGCCAGCCTCGCGTGAATCCTCGGCCCATTGCGATTATCGCAATCTTAAGTCTTTCCTCGACCGTGTCACGCTCGGCGATCAGCGTTCTCAATGCCTCGAGCGCATTGCCGTTGTGAAGGCGCAGCACCTCGATCGCCTCGTCTTGCACGGCGCGTTCTTTTTGTTGGCATATCTCGCTCATTGAAGGCGCAGTTCAAGCTGCTTTTTGTGCTTCAGCACGTAAAGCGGCTTTGCGGTCGCCGCCTCCAGCTTGCGCCGGTTCTCGGCGCGAACGGCGAGCTGCTTTTCCCGGAGCGCGCGGCAGGCGGCGACTTCGGCAAGGGCTCTTTCGATGCTGTCGGTTTGCATTGGCAACCTCCTATGTTCCCTTTATGTTCTATTTTTCCGGAAAGGAGTCAAGGGGCGAACCGGGGTTTCTTCTGCTGTGACAGGTCAGCCGGCTATGTGAATGCGGGCTCTATTCCCGGTCTCTGCATGCCATCGGAATTCAAACGAGCATCGCCCGGATAAATCGAGCATTACCCTTAATATAAAAATGCGATTTCTCTATAGTTCGCCGTTTTATATTGTAGAAACGCAGCATGTTCTTTGCCCTTATTCAGAAGGTAATCAAATTTCTTCCGAAGAAGTATTGCGCGATCATTTGGAATGAACCATCATTTTTACATGAGAAACAAAGGTGTTGTCTCGCCGCCGGTTGAAGTCCGGCGTCACCATGAACACGGAACATTGAAATGGCTCAGTTAACGAACTCGTATTCACCTGCTGCTGCATCGAATCCCGCCGACAATCCACGCTTTGACGATCACACGGTTACGGTGTCACTGGCGAAGAGATGGACCTGGACGATCTCGCCGTCCGAAGCTCTCCTGTGGTTCTTCGGATCCCGAGAGCAACTGCACACAGCCCTTGGCAACGAGGACGAGCGTGCGATCGGCACTGTCTGTCTCGCGATGCGCATGATGAAGCTGGCCGCCGCCGACTACGAAATTCTCGCTGGCAGGGATCTGGCTGCGGAAGCGGCGATCGACGCGGCTTTCGAAAACCGGGCGATCAATGCTGGTTGCTGGAGGCGGGACGGTGAGACCGTCTGGCAGGACTTTGCCGAGCTGTTTTTCAACTTCGATGACGATGAAGCATGACGGTCCTCGCGGCCGCCACCCCGACCTTATTCATCAATCTCGCATCGAGAAGGAACATGGAAAATGAAAACAGCAGCCTACATCGCGAACACAGAGGTCCTGTGCTGCGCATCAACGCTGATTGCAACACTTGCCGAAGCCTCACCCGAGACGTCGCTGACGAAGGCGGCGCGTTCCTTGCACGGCGATGGTGAGCCTGATGGCCCGGAGGTTATGGAGCATTGGATCGTGTCGGGCTGGCTTGCGGAAAAGCTCATCGAAAGCGACGAAATTGTCGATACCGATTTCGCCGGCCTCAGCGTCTGGGGCCGGCGCACGGCAGGACAGCCTATCGAAAGCGACGACGTCATCGTTGCAATCGCAAAGAAGACCCGGGCGTGAACGGGTCGGGCCGTTCGCCGACCTGAGTTCAGGTATCGGAAGCGGCTGGATATGACCTCTGAGAGCGATGCCGGGACGGTTGTCTATGTCATCATGCCGCGGTGATCCGCGCACGCACATCGTCGGAGCGGAGCCGCTTCAATTCCGCCCCGCCATCCATCCTGCAGGTCCGCCACGGTCGTTACAGGATACATCCGGCCAATACGGAAGCTCTCGGCCCGGCAAGGGAGGCTATACATCAACAACGTGGGAACCTCCATCGGTCCTCGTCCTCGGACCAGGAGGAAATTCCCCTGCCCTCCCCTGTCCAGAAAATTTCGCCGGCCGGCTTGCCGGAGGCCGTCGAGCCCGGAATAAGCCTTGTCGCAGACCACAAGACAGGTGCCAGAATGAAAGCCGCCGTATTTTCCGACCTCCACCTCGACTACAGCCGGGAGCCTGATTTCGCGATCGAGGTCGCCGACGATGTCGACGTCATCGTGATCGCGGGCGACGTCACCGCACCGGTAGCCAAAAGTGCCCGCTGGGCGTACCGGATGTATGGCAGCCGCGGAAAGCGCGTCGTGATGGTGCCGGGCAACCACGAACATTACGGTCAGGTCTATGAGGACAGCATCGGCGATATCCCCGAGCTGGAAAATGTCTTCATGCTGGAGAACCGCGATGTCGTCATCGACGGAGTCCGCTTCCTCGGCTGCTGCCTGTGGACGGATTTCGAGCTCTATGGCAATCCGATCCAGGCAATGGGTGCTGCGGCGCTGTTCATGAACGACTATCGCACCATCGCGTCGCGCTGGCCGGAAGGGACCCCGCGAAGATTCCTGCCGGCAATCACCGTCGATATTCATCGCACGAGCCGGGAATGGCTTGATGAGACGCTTGCCCTGCCCTTCGACGGGCCGACGGTC
Organism: Shinella zoogloeoides; assembly: GCF_022682305.1. Classification (NCBI taxonomy): domain Bacteria; kingdom Pseudomonadati; phylum Pseudomonadota; class Alphaproteobacteria; order Hyphomicrobiales; family Rhizobiaceae; genus Shinella; species Shinella zoogloeoides. Next base: position 104,780 of record NZ_CP093531.1, on the reverse strand, counting down.
GTCGTGACGCATACATGCCCGCACGATCTGTCGGTCGCCGATGAGTATAAGGGAGACCGGCTGACACCGGCGTTCGTGTCGGATCTCTCGGATATGATCCAGCGCCATGAACCTGACGTCTGGATTCATGGGCACACCCATAGCAATTTCGACTATGTGGTGCCGGGGACGAAGACCCGGGTCGTCTGCAATCCCCGGGGCTATGTGAGGGACGGGTTCAATCGGAGCGATGTCGAGAATATGGCGTTCGAACCGACCAAGACGATCGTCATCGGGTGAGGTTTCCGCCGCCTCGCACCTCGGCGATCACGATCACGTCTCCGGCGGACAGCAAGACCGCATACCATCGGTCTTGCTGTCGAATCCGCGGAGCCAGAAATCATCGGGCCAAGGGGCGCGCTCCTGAAAACAGAGCGAAGCCGGATGGCCCGGCGGCCGTATCATTCGTCATCAGGGATGAAGCTATTCTCGCCATTGTAGATATAGCCGGTGCCTTCGAAGAGGTTGGATATTGCGTCCTCGACACGCGCAAAATCGTCTTCAAAGGTCATGAACTGACTTGCTCTCCTGTGGACTTTGAGACAGTTCCGAATACCTTCAAGAACGTACTCTTCGTGTCCCTCGTTACCAATGCAGCTTCGGCCGACGTTCATTTCGTCCACGGCCTCCCAGTAGGCAGCCTCGAGTTCATCGACGTGTTCCACTTCTATCGCCTGCCCGGAGTTGGTCAGGATGAAACGCCACGGGGTTTCGCGAATGGCCGCAGTGATCCCGGAAACCTCGCGGCCGGCGGTAATCCATGCCTGACAGGCGCTGACGAATTCGGCCCGGCGTTCGATGTCGAGCGCGAGTTCACGCAGGCGGATGGGGTCGATATCTGATGGCTTGATCTTGCTTGCTTCGAGGGCGATTAGCATGGGTGTCCTTCGGTGTTCTGGATTGATATGGTTAGTGGTCCCGGGCGATGGGAGCCGGAGAATTCTGGTGCCTGTCCAGGTCGTGAAAGCGGGCCATCGGGTTTCGGCGTCGAGAGTTGGGCCGGCCGGCCTACGCCCCTCCCTCCCCCGGCATTCAGAAAGCTCTGCGGATTCATGCCGGCTCGAGCTCGGCCTCGGATGCAGAAAGACCAACTGCCCAATTCGTGTCGCTGAGGTCGGTGTGGCGGCCGGTATCGAGCGCCTCCTGCAAGGCATCGTGGACAGCCGGAAGCTGCCAGCCACTGAAAGCAGGATCGAACGCTCGCAGAGCGCTGTAGCGTGAACGGCGAACGTGATGGCGCCCGTTCTTGGTGTCGGCGAATTCCAGCTCGCGGCCGTGATCGTCACCGTTCCAGTACTCGAACCGGAGCAGAATCTCGTCATCTGTCTTTTCGACGATGTCTACCTGTCCGATTTGAACGACCGGGTGGACGAGCAGTGCCGGTGAGAAGAACGGGCTCCAGTCCCGGCCCGCGAACAGTTCGTCCAGATTCCCAAGCATGTCGATCTTTGCCTTCGGATCGTATACCAGGACATCGCTGACGGCCTGCCGGTATTCCAGCGCCCGCTCGCGGATGAGACCGTGCCAGCGCTCATCGTCGATCAGGTCTTGCGCCGCATATCTGAGTAGACCTTCGATGCTGCCCATCGTCTCGTAGACATCATACGCTTCGATTTCGAGGTGATCCGGGTCCGAGGGTGCCGGGACCGGTTGCCGTGCGCCGTAGCGATTGATCAGGAGATCGGGGGTGACCTCGTCGGGATCAATATCCAGCTCGAAGCCGTAAAAGTCCTTACGGCCGTCCTGAAACGGACGTACGCCGAGGATCGTGCGGCTGTTGCCGAGACGCCGGGACAGGTTCGGGAGCGCCTGCCCGATTGCGATGGCAAAGGTCGGGCCCTCGGTTTCGACGTCCACGTCGTCATAGGGCGCGGACAAGAGGAATTTGTGATGGTTCATGGATGCTTCCGTTTCCAGAATTGTTTGCGACCGACCGTTCCGCTGGTCGTGATTACACCGCGTGACCGGCCAGCCGCTGTGCGGCCATCCGGACGTAGCTTTCCTCGCGTTCCACGAGAATTGACTTGCGGCCAAGGCGATTGCACACCGCTCCGACCGTGCCGGAGCCGGCGAACGGATCGAGCACGACGTCGCCGGGGGCGGTCAGGGACAGGACGAGCCGATCGATCAGCTCCTCGGGAAACTGGCACGGATGATCGAGCTTTTCCGGGTGGTTGTGCTTGACGTTCGAGATGTCCCACACGTCCCCCGGGTTCTTCCCCTTCGGGTTTCCGCTCAACTCACCCTTCCTCGGCCCCTTGTAGTAGCGCTTGCCCGGATATTTCTGCGGAACGCGGATCGCGTCGAGATCGAAGGTGTAGTCGTCGGATTTCGTGGCCCAAACGATCGTCTCGTGCCGTCCCGACAGGCGCTTCGAGCAGTGCAGGCCGTGGCCGAACGTCCAGACCACGCGATTGCGGACCTTCATGCCGAGACTGCGGAAGAGCGGAATGATCAGGCTGTCGATCGGGATGACCTCTCCTTTGTGGACATGGTTCCCGACCTGCCAGGACATGGCTCCCTGCGGACCGAGAAGACGATGGCATTCGCCAATGATCTCCTCGATGAACGCGACATAGTGGATCAGGGGCGTGCGGGTCTCGTAGGACTTCCCGATATTGTAGGGAGGGCTCGTCACGATGAGATCGACGCTCCCGGCCGGCAGATTTGGCAGAATGTCCGCAGCATCACCATGATGGAGTTCGCATGCGCCGACACGGATCGGGCAAGTATCAGCTCGCGGGCGTTCGATAGAGGGCGCCGTGCCGGCGACAATGCGATCGGTCCCGTCGGAATGAAGTGTGCTCCAGAGAGTGGTGAAGAGATCGGTCTGCGCCGGCTGGCGTTCAAGAATGCAGTCGTTCATTGGGGGCTTTCATCGCTCGTTGTAGGTAAAGCGTTGCCCGAGGTGAAATGGACGTCAACGTCTTGTCAGAAAGAAATATTGCGACAATCATGGAGGGTTGCACGGTGAGAAGGTCGATAAATTCTGCCAGTAATCCACGATATGCTTTATTGACTGCCCTTCCACGGTCAATAAATCTGAATGTCGCGCTAAAGTTATCTTGAATCCTCGTATAACATTCGACATTACAGACAGAATGTACCTTTGTGTTTTGGAATTAACTTCTGTAATATTAAAATTATTTCTTGAATGTTCATGGCATGCGCGACATACTTTCCATATTGTCGCCAAAGGAAGCTACTTCTTTGCCGAGGAATGACGAAAATTCAGGGCTTTGAAACATGAAATTCAATTTTTTATCGAGGAGCATTAAGGTGAGAGACCCGCGTTACTCCGCTTCTTGCGCCAGCCAGATCCGGGCGGATTGGCTCGTTGCCATTGCAAATATCCGTGTCGTTGCCCATGCGGACCAGGGAGGAGACAAGGTCCGTGCCGCGGTGGATGCCGCGTGGGATGGAATCCTCGCGGACTGTCGGAAATACGGCCTCGATATCTCCGGGCCGGCGTTCTCCGATGACGTCGAGCAGGCGCTTTCCGGAACCGGCTATAACTATACGCGTCGCGATTTCAGGGTTTTCAAGCTCGCGGATGTTATCGAGATCCGGCACGCGAGGCTCGACGGCATATCGGGTAATCGCTGCGTGCGCTTCGTCATCGGGGCGCAAGCCTATGACGGGCCGTTTGCGACTGCCGAGATTCTGCGACGGATCGATAACTGTGGACGGTTCATTTCCAGAGACGATGGCGACGACGCATGGCTGAAGGAAATCGCGTCCCTCGCCGACAAACTTGATGCCTGTGCGCATGAGGTCACAGTGACAGTGCTGGACAAACTGGCCGGTATCGTTGCGCGGCTGAGGTCATCAGGCGATCTGGGAGAACATCGGCGAAAAGTTCAACGCCATCCTGGAAAGTTTGCCGGAGCACAGGGGCGTCCGTCGCGCGGGCAACAGCACCATGCGCTGCACAGCGGAGGGGTGTGAAGTGAATTCGATGAGCGAGTATTTACCCGCGCTCCGTGAAGACGGAGCATTTCTCGACGTCAAGTACTCGCCGTCGGCCTCGCAGCGGAGGAGGTTGGTCACAGCCCGTCGCCACAGGGGCCAACAGATGTCGCGACCATCTGCGGCTTTTGATAAAGCCCCGGCTAGGCTTTCCGGGCGTTCTACAGGCAGTCGAGGCTTTCAAAGCTCGCAACTCCATGGCTGCGATGATAACCTATAGTGCTGGATGGGACTATGAACTCTTCCTCAGTCCGAAACACGAAGTGTCGCCGTTCGGCTTCTCAGGGGACGGGTACAGGTCGTTCTGGCGCTTTGTTGCCCGGCATGCCGAGCAGTAAGAAGAACCCTGCCTGACAGTGCTTTCTGTTCGCCGGGTTTGTAAAGTTGGGAGTGGGACGGCTCCTCCCCTACCCTCTCTTCGCCGCTGGTCATGGCATCTTGTTTGAAGGCCGCCTGTCGTCAGCGACGCGTCCTTTCGGCCGGTAGCCGCGTCCATGTTTTTGTCGCAGAAGTTCGAGAAACAGTTGCACCGCCTCATCCTCGCTCTCGAACAGGTGCGCCTTCATCTGGCCGCCTGTGCCGATGCGCCCCCAGCGCCGCGTCAGGCATGTATCGCCATACAGCGTTGCATCGATCGACATCGCGTAGAAACGGGCGACATTCCTGGCCGGATCGGTGCGTTCGACATAGAGCTGGTAGGGTTGTGCGAGCATGGACGTGAGCATCGCCAATCCCCGGGCGCTCGTCCAACGAGAGATATGAATCGGTCCGGTCCGATCGATTCATTTCAGTGATACATCCTGTTCGCGAGCCGTGGATATCGGCCCCGTCACGAAGGCCGCACCCCGCAATAGAGTCATCGTGGAGCACTGTGGCAACCGCATAGTTACTACATTGCACAAGAAATGCTCGCCATCCGATGAAAATGAGAGCATCCTACAGGCAGCTAATGCTCATTGCGGTTTATCCTCCCAGTACCCGCCGCCGCAGCTGTTCCCCTCTGGAGGTTACAGATCTCCACACTTGATGGGCCGCGGGTTTCCGACGGCCCCTTTTTTGTCTCGCGCTCTTCTCCCTGAGGCTTGGAGGTGTGGATGGCTCCAGGCGGTGAGGCGGCCGGAAAGATCAGGACTTTGTGACATATACCAGACGTTTGCGATTGCGCCGGTGTTACAGATTGAGCTTGTGTGTTGTCGCGTAAGGCCGACGGGAATCGGGAGCCACGCGTACAGAATTGAAACCCGCAGACGTGTCTGCTTTGGGTGTTCGGCCGGCGGTAAGTTAGGTTTTACAGTTCCTAGTTCGAGGACCGATTCTCTCCAGATTCGTTTTCCACCCGCTTTGACCCCTTTGATTGAGTGGAGGATTGTCAGCTGACAATCTTCATAAGCATAGGAAAATAAATAGGAAATTTCCTCGACCACAATCGTTGTTTTGCGTTAACCAAAAAAACCTTGACCACAACGCGCTTTCCGGGATCATTTGCGGAAACTTCAACAAATTATTGGAATTTCCGCGAATGGCGACGAAAGCCGCGACGAAGGATCAACAAAGCAAAGAAGGGGCTTTCTCGATCGACAAGGCGATTGAGCGTGACTCTGCGACGCTCAGTGGCCAGCTTCAGATTCTTTTCGAGAAGCTCTTTTCCCCAGACGCGAAGAAAGTACTTCGTCGCTTCAGCAGTAAGGAGGCTGCGAAGCTGCTGGGTATCACTGATAGCTATGTGCGGCATATCGCTTCACAAGAAGACGCGGTTACCTCGGAACGAACGCTAGGTGGGCGGCTGACGTTCTCGCTGGAAGAGATAAATACCATTCGGCAAATTCGAGGTCGTACGAAGCCCACTTATCTTCCTGGTCGTCGCGAAGGCGATCACCTCCAGATAATAGCGGTAACGAATTTCAAGGGAGGGTCAGGCAAGACGACGACAGCTATCCATCTCGCCCAGTACCTTGCATTGCGAGGCTATCGTGTTCTGGCCGTTGACCTTGACCCACAGGCATCGATGTCTGCGATGCTCGGATATCAGCCGGAATTTGACGTGGGTGACAATGAAACGCTCTATGGCGCAATTCGCTATGATGGTGAACGACGGGCGGTTAGGGAAGTCGTAAGGCAGACCTATTTTCCGGGATTGGATCTCATTCCGGGTAATCTTGAACTCCACGAGTTCGAGCATGATACTCCCCACGCTCTCGCGACGCGTTCCGTGGCCGATACCGACATGTTCTTCATGCGCGTGGGAAATGCGTTGACCGGATTGCAGGAGCACTATGACGTCGTTGTCATCGACTGCCCGCCCACTCTAGGCTTCCTCACGCTTTCAGCGCTTTGTGCGGCAACTTCGGTCTTGATCACGGTTCATCCGCAGATGCTCGACATCGCGTCAATGAACCAGTTTCTCGCGATGACCTCCAATCTGCTTTCCGTGGTAAGGGAAGCTGGGGGAAGTCTTGAGTACGATTGGATGCGGTATCTAATTACGCGATACGAACCAAATGACGGCCCGCAGGCTCAAATCGTGGCGTTTCTGCGCAGCCTCTTCGACGAGCGAGTGTTGACTTCAATGATGGTTAAGTCGACTGCGGTGTCCGATGCGGGCCTTTCGAAGCAGACAATCTATGAAGCCGGACGAGAGACAATTCACCGTCAGACCTATGATCGTGCAGTGGAGGCGATGGATGGTGTGAATGGTGAAGTGGAAGCTTTAATTCAAAAATCGTGGGGCAGGACATGAAGGGCCGCGACATCCTCAAGAGCATGGTATCAGCGGGGCAAGCTGCTGGAGAAGCGCCGGCTGTTTCAGTATCGCAAAAGCCGGCAGGTGCCGTTCGTGCGATGAACCTGTCGCTCAATCGACTGAATGACGAGGCGGCTGCCGCTAAAGTTTTGCGCGACGCGCTCGCGTCGGGGGATAAAGTTGTCGAACTCGATCCGGACTTGATCGAAAACTCATTTATCCAAGATCGAATACCGGTGGAACTTGACCCAGAGCTAGAGAAGCTGAAGACCGCCATTGAGGAGTCTGGTCAGCAAGTCCCTATATTGGTGCGCCCTCATCCAACTAAGGTCAATTGCTATCAGTCGGTGTTCGGCCATCGGCGCAGGCGGGTCGCAAAGCTGCTCGGCCGCCGGGTCAAAGCCATCGTTCGTGAAATGACAGATGAAGAGGTCATCCTTGCACAGGGGCAGGAGAATGGCCCCCGTGTTGACTTGAGCTTCATTGAGCGGGCGTTGTTCGCCAGGCGAATGCACGAGCATGGATTTGATCGTGACACTATCGCAAAAGCACTATCCGTCGATAAGCCGGAAATATCTCGACTTCTTCAGGTTGCGGATGCCGTTAAGCCCGAGCTGATCTTGGCTGTTGGCCCCGCCTTTAAGGTCGGTAGACCTCGGTGGCTGGCTTTCGCGGATGGCCTGAAAGATACCGATGCGGCAAAGCGTGTCGATAAAGAGCTCACCTCCGCTGAGTTTGCTAAAGCAGATTCGAACGCACGGTTTGAACGCTTGTGGAAGGCACTCGCTGGCCGCAGTGAAAAGAAGACCAATGCCGTCCAAGTTCTGCGTGGTCAAAAAGGGCTTCCGCTTGCATCCATCGAGCGAGGCACGAGAGGGACAAAAATCACGGTAACCTCAGAACCATTCGCAGCCTTCCTTTCTGATAAATTGGCCGATCTTGTTGCTGCGTTTGAGAGAGAAAAAATTTAGAGAATTCAATCAACTGAGAGAATTGTCAGCTGACAATTTCTTGCAAGCTGGAGTGTAACCTACAAAAGAAAAAGGCCCCCAAAACGTCGCCGTCGTGGAAGCCCCTTCTTATGTTGTAGCAAACAAAGAATCGCATTTTCACGAATCGCAGTCAAGAGTTTTTGGCACCGTTTTGGTGAGCGGATTTCTTTTGCCTTCTGAAAGGTGAAGGAAAATGCAGATCGGAAATGTGACGACGCCCTTCGGGCGGCGGCCGATGTCGCTTGCCCTTGTGAAGGGGCAGGTGAAGGCGGCCGAAATCAAGAGCGGCAAGACCGCCGATAAATGGAAAATCTTCCGGGACGTCAGCGAAGCCAAGAGTGTGCTCGGCCTTGGGGACCGCGCTATCACGGTCCTGGATGCGCTTCTCACGTTCTACCCCCATATCGAATTGGCGGAAGGGCAGAGCCTCGTGGTTTTCCCTTCAAATGCTCAGCTGTCAGTCCGCGCGCATGGGATCGCCGGCACGACGCTTCGTCGTCATTTGGCGGCGCTTGTGGATGCCGGCCTGATCCATCGCCATGACAGCCCGAACGGGAAACGCTACGCACACAGAACCAAGTCCGGCGAGATCGAGAAAGCGTTTGGCTTCAGCCTGGCGCCACTTTTGGCGCGTGTAGAAGAGTTCGCTCAGTTGGCGCAGCAGGTTGCCGAGGAGCGGCGTGTGTTCAAGCGCGCTAAGGAAGCCCTCTCGATTTGTCGCCGTGACGTCCGCAAGCTGATCACAGCGGCGATCGATGAGGGGGCTGATGGGGACTGGGAAGCCATTGAAGCGATGTATGTCGCCCTTCGCGCTCGCCTTCCCCGCGCTCCGAACCGGGTTGAAACGGAGGCTGTGCTCGAGGAAATGACGATGCTGCGGGATGAGATCGTCAACATCCTGGAAATGCAAATAAATTCACAAAAAACAGATGGCAATGATGTTCAAAATGGTTGCCACATACAGAATTCAAAACCCGAATCCATCCATGAACTTGAACCTCGCTCTGAAAAAGAGCAGGGCGAAAGGCTGGCGCAAGAACCGCAACCGACGAAGCCGGAGCCCGTTACGGACCGAAAAAAATCCTTCCCCCTCGGCATGGTTCTGCGCGCCTGCCCGCAAATCGCCGATTTTGGGCCGGGCGGGGCGATTTCGCACTGGCGCGATCTGATGGGCGCGGCCGTCGTAGTTCGATCGATGCTCGGTGTTAGTCCCTCGGCCTATCAGGAGGCTTGCGAGGTGATGGGGCCGGAAAATGCGGCGATCGCGATCGCCTGCATTCTGGAGCGGGCAGGGCATATCAAGTCGGCTGGCGGGTATCTGCGGGATTTGACGCGCCGTGCAGCCCGGGACGAATTCGGCCTCGGTCCGATGTTGATGGCATTGATGCGGGCAAATGCAGGGGAGGCGCGCAAATTGGCGTAGCGGTAAACCTTGCCCGGCAGGAATTTCAAAGCGGGGAATGCGAAAAGGAGATGCAGGGGGTATCCCATCATCCGCAGCCTTCAAGACGCGTAACCGCAAATCCCCGTCGAGAGCTCTGGCCATCATTCATCACCACCAAGGCGGAGGTTGCGCATATCCGCGGCGTTGCGCGATCTGATCAAGCGCCTGGCAATAGCTGAGGTTTAACGCGCGGGCGATTGCCCCGCGCTTCAGCCTTGACGGCATCAAGGGAAGACTTTCCTTCAACGGGCCTGCTGAGATTTCATGTGGCGGTCGTCGGGCTTCTGAAGTTCAGCATGGAAGCGCTGCTGGCAGCCTACTCCCGACCAAAGCCTCGCATCGGGTGATCGACAAGCCACAAGCCGGCCTTCATTGCCTATTGGCTCCGGCAGGGCGTCGTTCCGGATGCCATATTCGTGCAAGGTCGGCCGGCTGAATTTCCGCTACAATCACGGAGCATATAGACAGCGAGAGCAGTCTTGGGCGCATGGCAGCATTAACTTCTCTCTGTCGAAACCGATACTCCTCCTCCCAATCGGTTTCGGTCGACCGAAGGCTTTCCTCTTCCGAGCCAACGGTCAATTTTTGGAAAACCCGGTGCACCTCCTCCCGCGCCGGGTTTTCTGTTTCTGGTGGTGATCCTATTCCTCCGTCAGCCCGTCAAACACTTCGAGCAAGGCATCGACGATCGCCTGTCCGAGCGCATTGCCGGTTATGGCTATCTGGTCGTCCTTCATGTCGCGGGCGGCGAGTGCCTGGTTACCGCCTTGCTCAGCGACGATGGCTTTCGCCCGCTCGATCGCCCATTGGGCGAAGTCGTTGCGGCTTGAGATCGTCATCGTTTCGGTCTGATCGGTCATTTACGAATTCTTTCAGGATTGGCGGCAAAGTCGTGGCGCGCGGTTTGTATTGCGTCCGCGCATACCGCTCGCTGGACGAGCTTCAAGCCGTATCGAATTTTCGATTGCGTGCAACATAGATTCTGTCAGCCAGGATCGTCGTCTTCCTGCACAGGGCTTTTCCATCCAGTACCTGCAGGTGTTTTCTGACCTTGAGACGGGATTTCGCTGGTAAGCCCCAGAAGGGTGTCGGGCGACATGCACAATTGACCCCCTAGCGACATAGAGAACTGACCCCTTTCGTTAGAGAGGAGGAATAGATGTCAGTTGAGAATTCGATGAATCCTGCATTGCCGAGAGGGGTGCGGGGAGATGCGATGCTTGAGCCTGACGAAGTGATGTCGATGGTGCGTCTGCATAAGAGCGGCTGGGGAGCCAAACGGATAGCGAAGGAATTCCAGTGCGCCCGTAATACGGTTCGCCGTTATCTTCGGGAAGGCGGAACCGTTGCTTACAGGGGCCGCCCGCGCGTTTCGGCGCTGGACGGCCTGGATGCCTGGCTGCGCGAGCGCTTCTTCCGCCACGAGGGCAACGCGGACGTTATCCGCCAGGAACTGGAGAGTGAGCACGGGATCGTCATCAGCCTACGGCAGGTGGAGCGCCGGGTTAGGGTCTGGCGGCGGGAGCTGACGGCGCAGAAGCGGGCGACGGTGCGCTACGAGACCGCGCCCGGTCATCAGATGCAGATTGATTTTGGCGATACGCGGGTCTGGATCGGCGGCGAGCGGGTACGGATTCATGTGTTTGTCGCCACGCTCGGCTATTCGCGCCGGCTGCATATCCGGGCTTCGCAGCGCCAGCGCCAGACGGACTGGTTCGAGGGGATGGAAGGCGCTTTCCTTCGCTTTGGCGGCGTTCCGGCGGAGGTGCTGATCGACAATGCGAAGGCGTTGGTCGAGCACCACGATGCGGTGACGCGCGAGGTCAGGTTCAATGCCCGGCTCCACGCCTTTGCCCGTTACTGGGACTTCAGGCCGCGCGCCTGCGCTCCGTATCGGGCGCGCACGAAGGGCAAGGACGAGCGCGGCGTCGGCTATGTCAAAAAGAACGCAATCGCCGGCCGCCGCTTCGAGACCTGGGCGGCGTTCGAGGCGCATCTGGATCGGTGGACTCGCGAGGTTGCCGACCAGCGGGAGCACGGCACCACCGGCGTTGCGCCGGCGGAGCGCTTTGCCGCGGAGGCCGGGGCGCTGCGCCCGCTTTCCGGCAGGGTAGCATTCGGGCAGTTGCGGGATCTGGTCCGCAAGGTGCAGGCCGACTGCGCCATCGATCTCGACACGAACAGCTATTCGGTGCCCTGGCGCCTGATCGGCGAGAGTGTTCAGGTTGTGGTGCTGGCCGGTCGCGTGATCATCCGCCATGCGGGCCAGGTGGTGGCCGACCATGCCTTGAACGGGGGGCGACGGCAACGGATCGTCGATCGATCCCATTTTGTCGGCATTGCGGGTGTCGAAGGCCCGGTGCGCCTGACGCCGATCGAGATCGCACCCGCCGCACTGCTGCGGCCGCTTGCGGAATATGAAGCGGTTGCCGGAGGGGGCTGGTGATGACGAACGTGGACCATGACCTGCTTATCGCAACGCTCGACCGGCTGAAGCTGACGGCGATCCGCGACCAGCTCGACACGCTGCTCGACGAGGCGGCCCGTTCGAAGATGAACCTGCGCGAGGCCCTGGGCTTCCTGGTGTCGCGCGAGATCGCCCGGCGTGACGAGCGGCGGATCTCCATGTCGAGCAAGATCGCCCAGTTCCCCTTCGTGCGCGAGCTGGACGGCTTCGACTTCGATGCCCAGCCGTCCCTGGATCAGGGGCAGATCCGGGAGCTTGCGACCTGCCGGTGGATTGCCCATGGCGATACGCTCCTGCTCCTTGGCCCTCCCGGAACGGGCAAGACGCATCTTGCCGTCAGCCTCGGCCGCGAGGCGATCCGCCAGAATTACAATGTGCAGTTCATCACCGCGGCGACGTTGGTGGCGACGCTGGCCAAGGCCCATTGTGACGGTTTGCTCGACAAGCAGTTGACGCTTCTGTCGCGGCCGAAACTACTGATCATCGACGAGCTGGGTTATCTGCCCTTCGAGGCCAATGCCGCCCACCTGTTCTTCCAGTTGGTGTCCCGCCGCTATGAGAAGGGCTCGATCCTGATCACCTCAAACCGATCCGTCGGAGAATGGGGAGGTGTCTTTGGAGACCCCGTCGTCGCCACGGCGATCCTGGACCGCCTGCTTCATCATTCCGCGGTCATCACCATCCGGGGCGATAGCTACCGGCTTCGCGAAAAGCGCCGCTCCGGCCTTCTGCAGAAGGCCGGAGCGGCGCTTGAACCCAACGAAACGTCGAGCCAGTGAAGGGGGTCAATTCCTGATGTCGGCAAAGGGGTCAATTCCTCGTGTCGCTTGACAAAGGGGAGGCGGCCACAAACGGCCGGCTGCTTGAATGACATTAATGGGCAATCCTGGCGGCGATGTGAATAGGGGTCGGGAAGGACCGGCCTGCCGCGGAACACGCAGCTCCGATTTCCTGATGTCGCATGCGCGGACAACCGATCGCGGATAAATGGGAGAACGGCCCGGGATTCCCTATGTTGAAGTACTATGAGCAAGAATGTTGTGCCATTCCTGACGACCGTGAATGCGCCCGACAGCACGCAGCTGGATGGCGTCGCTGGCTCATTGCCTTTCGGATCTTGAGCTCGCCAAGGTATTCTCCGGTCAGGTCAGTTCCTTCTTTGGCGAGGTGTGGCTCGATCAGAAGACCGGGTTTGCCGCGGAGTTCGGCATTAGGGTCGATGATCTGAAGACGCTTGCCGCTGCCTTCTCGGCATGGTCCGGCGAGAGCTACCAGCTTGCCGTCTGATGATAGAGACGCACAATCAGCGGTCGTCGGAGTGGTGTCGCCTTTTGGCTATCGCTAGCGACCTTCTGGATCAGGTCAGGGATCAGACTGGTGGTTATCCGTTTCAGTGGTCTTGAGGCGGAGGCACCGCCATGATGCTCCGGATCGATCACCAGGAAAGGTGAAGTGCCATCTCGAATCGACGGAGAGGTATGCTGTCCAAAAACGAACCTGACAACACACTCTGAGCCCGACGAGAATGATCCATTCATACTTGATCGCTATGTCGGCTTGAGAAACTTCACTCGTGGCAAGGTTCGATATGTCCGGCGTTATCGTTCATCATGAAAGATTCAACACCGTGAAGGCCCGGTACGGTCTGTACGTCCTACAGTCAATGAAGGATGGAACGGTTTTCCGTATTGGTGCCTCTGGTGTGAACGGCAAGGGAGATCTTGCCGGTCGCTTCAAAACACATCGTGCCAGGGCTATTCCCGATGGCTTATGGACAAACCGACATCGCCCTTGGCGGCCGATCTGGGCGGTAGAATTCCGTGATGGCGACAGAGCTCTGACGGGGGCCGCGGAGCGCATCCTCTATGTAAATCTGATACATCACTTTAAAGCTGTTGACGTATCGGGTTTCATGGCGTCACCAGGTGACGTTGGAATGATACGAAATCTTGGAGACGCCAGTGCGCAGCTGCTTGCGGAGTTCTTCGACCGGCAGCGGAAACTGTAGAAGGACATGCTTTTCACCGAGCAGCGTCGGCAACCGTCGATCCCGCTATCTCCGCCCAACAGCGATGATGGCCTTGGCATCCTGCGCCGTCCGACAGTCGGCACGCCGGCCGGCGGCACAGCAATCTTGCAAGTCTTCCGTAAAATCCGTATATTCCGTAAAAAGGAGTTTGCTATGACCTCCACTGTTACGGCCGCTGCGGTCTCGAAGAATTTTGGCGCCTATCAGGATGCCGCCGTCCGTGATCCGGTGATCATCACCAAGAACGGTCGGCCGCGCACGGTGCTAATCGCCTATGAGGATTACCTGCGACTGACGAAACGCGACCGGCGCGTCGAGCTGACCGCTACACTCGGGGATGACGATCTCGCCGCCATCGAAGCCTCCGCAATGGAGGGAGATTTCGATCATCTCAACGCCGAGCTTCTGACGGGAAAACATGCTGCCGACTGAACCGAAGGTCGGCTGGGTCTTTCGCTATTCCTATCTTTGGCACTGGCAACTCCTCGAAGGCCGCGAGGAGGGGGACAAGGATCGCCCGGCACTGGTGCTGGCGATCGTCGCGCATCTTGAGGATGGCAGACCGGCGGTGAGGGTGCTGCCGATCACCCACAGCCCACCATCCGATGCTGAAGACGCGATCGAGATCCCGCCGGCGACCAAGCGACGCTTCGGGCTCGACGACGAGCGTTCCTGGATTGTGTTGACCGAAAGCAACCGGTTCGTCTGGCCGGGTCCGGACATGCGGCCGGTCGACAGCGATACAGGATATTTCGGGCCGCTGCCGCCGGCATTGTTTGCCGAGGTCAAGCGACGGTTTGTCGAGCTGGCCCGTGCGCAACGGCATCGGGCCACGGCGCGCAGTGAATGACCGAACCGGCTTTCTCCTTCCCCCCAGGCTGTCTTGAAGATCGTGGCGGACGTCGCGGGCAAGAAGGTTGATCTTTCCCGCATCGCAGAGCGTTCCCGACATGGTTCCAAGGTCTGAGCAGGTTCACTGACAGGGGAGGGGAGTCTATAGCCCTGCCGCTTTGGTGAGATTGACCCTGAACCTGTCGCGTCGGCGCTGATAGCGCCGCGTCATCTCCGCCGAGGCATGGCCGAGCTGCTTTTGAACATGTCGCTCGTCGACCTCAGCGGAGGACGCGAGACCGGCGCGCAGCGAATGGCCTGCAAACTTCTCCCCGCGCTCGGCCTCGGATAGCTCGCCGCGCACACCGGCGGCAAGCGCCGTCTTCTTGACCAAGCGCGCCACCTCCTGGTCGTTCAGCCGGTCTGGGCCGATATCCTTGCCCTGACCGGTGACACGGCGAAACAGCGGACCCCGGGCGATCTTCGCGAAGCGGATCCAGGTCTCCATCGCGGTGACGGGGCAGGTGGCGTCGGACGAGCCACGGCCGATCTCGACCTCACGCCAGCCGGTCTTGCCGCGCAGGGTCACCAGCATGCCCTTGTCCAAAATCTCGATCCAGCCGCGGCCGTTTTCTGTTTGCTCGCGGCCGAGGTCGAGGCCGGTGATCTCCGAACGGCGCAGGCCGCCGGCAAAGCCGATGAGCAGCATGGCCCGGTCCCTGATGCCGCGCAGGCTCCCCCTGTCGAGCGTCTCCAGCATGGCGATGAGGTCCTCGGGCAGGATCGCTTCCTTCTGCCGCGGCGGCGCCGCGTGCCGGTTGCGGATGCCGGCCATCACGGTGGCGATCGCGCGATCCTTGCGATCGAGCGGCATGCCGCGCTGCGCGCAGTTCCAGCCGATGGCGGCCAGGCGCCGCTCGATGGTCGAGACGCTGTTCGGTCGGTCGCCGCGCTCCGCTGTCCCGGCGGCGCAGGCGGTGATGTAGAGACCGACGACCTGCGGATCCGGGGGGAGGGGGGAGAGGTTCTGCCGCCGGCACCAGGCGGCAAAGTGTTTCCAGTCGGAGGCATAGGCTTTCCGCGTGTTGGCCGAACTGGAGGGCATCGCGTTGGTTTCCCGCTGAACAACGGTTGGCGTGAACAGGGACAGAACACTCAGGCTGCCCACGCTCCGTCAGAGATGACAAGTGTTTTTCGCGACCTGCGTCTAGCGGCCTGCTCCCAGAGGAAATCGCCGGAGAATGCGATATGCTCCCATCCGACCGGTGAGGTATGTGCCATCATTGCGTCTTCCACGACCTTACCGGTCGAACGTAGATGCGCAAGTGCGTCGGCCATATAGGTCGAATTCCAGTACACGATCGCGGCGATGACGAGGTTGAGGCCGGAGGCGCGGTATTGCTGGCCCTCATGGCTGCGATCGATGATACGGCCCTGCCTGAACGTGCAGATTGCCTGCGTAAGGGCATGACGCTGTTCACTCTTATTCAGGCCGGCTTGGCAACGCTGGCGCAGTGTCGGATTCTCCAGCCAATCCAGCATGAACAGGGTTCGCTCAACCTTGCCGATTTCCTGAAGGGCGACATCGAGCTGGTTCTGACGCTCGTAAGCAGCGAGCTTTCGCAGCATGGTTGAAGGCGCGACCTGGCCCGACTTCAGGGAGGCGACGAGCCGCAGCACATCGTCCCAATGCTCACGGATGATGTCCGCGCGGACCCTCTTTCCGAGAAGAGGCGCCAGATCCGGATAGCTGCCGGTCGGCTCGATCGGGATAAGACGCCGATCCGGGAAGTCGCGCAACCGCGGGCAAAACCGGAATCCAAGAGCGGCGCAGAGCGCGAAGACGTGATCAGTTGCGCCACCAGTATCGGTGTAATGCTCGGAGATATTGAGACCCGTGCCATGCTGCAGCAAACCATCGAGGACATAGGGCGCTTCATGGGTGGCGGCCGAGATGACCTTCACATGATAAGGGCCATGCTGGTCGGATACGTGGGTATAAAATCCGAACCCCGGATCGACGCCGTATCGGGCATTTACATCACCGCCGGTCTTCGCCCGCTTTCCGGCGCGGAAGAATTGACCGTCTGAGCTTGACGTCGTGCCGTCGCCCCAGACCGACGCGATTGGCAAACGGTGGTGCGCATCGATGATCGTTGCAAGGGCGGCGGCATAGGTATCGTCCCGAATGTAGGCGTCCTTGGTCCATATCAATTGATCTCGGGTGATGCCTTCGCTGGCGCGGGCCATGCGGGAAAGGCCGAGATTGGTGGCGTCGGCGAGGATCGCGGCCAGCATTGCACTGTCGTTCGGGCATGTCTGACCCGTCCTCAGGTTCGTGAACGCTCCAAGGAAGCCGGTCTGGCTAGCGACCTCGTGCAGCAACTCGGTGATCCGTATGCGCGGCATCATACCCTCGATCCGGCTGACGAGGGTTTCCGCGTCGGCGGAAACCACGGATTTCAAGGGTGTGATGCTCAGGCGGCTTCCATCGAAGTTGACGCCTCCAACCTGATTTTTCTGGAGACGTTTTGAGAACCGCTTCAGCCGCCAGTCCAATTCCCGGCCCCGCTGCTCCAGCCAATCGTCAGCAGATGCGGGCAGCCCTAAATCTTTGACGACTGGCGCCGCCATTTGCGGAGGCAGGAGATAACTGTCGAAGCGGCGATATGACGATGAGCGCTCTACCCAGACGTCGCCCGACCGCAGCTTATTGCGTAGATGCGCGAGTGTCGCGACCTCGTAGAGCTTACGATTGATCTTGCCGTCCGGGCCAACCACAATTTTCTGCCAGTCCTTTTTGAACGGCATTGGCGCGTCAGTCGGCAAATCTCGTTTTCCAGTTCGATGAGCCTCTCGGAGCACCTTCACAGCCGAAACGGTCCGCGCGCTGCCTCTACTGGCCTTGAACTCAAGCGCCTCGATCAGCGCCGGCGCAAATTTCCGCAGTGTCGCATAGCGATCAGCGGCAACAATCAGAGGATCCTGATCCGCAGTGTCCGCAATTTCTGCCACCTCGTGACGCGCTCGTAGCAGATTTGCCCAGCCGACCGATGCATTGATGGCGTCGATCGGATCGCTGTCGGTCTCGATGGCGTCCGCCAACGCATCGATTGTGCCTCGAAACAGACGCATTAACCGCGACACATCCTTCGCGGTCGCCTCATATTTGCGGGCCTTGGAATTCTTGGCCCGAGTGAACATCGAACCAATCAGCTTGTCCGCCATATCGATCGCGGCATCTGTCAGGCGTTCCTCGGCGTCGATCAGGAATGCGACCAATGTCGCTCGCCGTCGTGAAGCGGTGTAGCGCTCGATCATATACGATGGCGACATACGCCCTTCACGGACGAACTGGCGATACCGGTCGGGATGCAGGGCCACACTGTTGGCAACAGGAATGCCAACCGCCCTGACAAAGGTCAACCGTTCCAGAATATCGCGAACGTTGTCGGCTTTCGCTGCGACCGGCATGGCCTTCAGCCACGCCAGAGATGACAAGCCGGTTTTCGGGTCGCTCTGAGCGAGAGAATCGAGAACGCTAAACTGGCGAGCAGTCAGACCACCGATGAGAGCCTGGCATGCATGTTTGCGCGCTCGCGCCCTTCCGGCAATTCCGGCCCTCTCGATTGTTGAGAGCGTGGGAAGCACGATCCCGGCCTGCCGCAATGTCGTGATGATGTGCATGGCGATCGGCATTCCCTTGTCTGTCGCCGTCGCGGCGACTTCTCCCGCTTCGATCATCATAGGGATATCGCCACGTTCGGCCGCCCGCATGCCCATCATCTGGGCTATTTCACGCGCATGATCCGTCATCGTCTGGCTTCTAAGCCCATAGCTGGCAAGATCATCAGGTCGAACGTCGATCTGCTCTGCCACGAAGGAAACCATCGAAGCCGGGATCGAGCCGAGGATTCGAGCCATAGGCACACCCGGATGACGAAGGGTGCAAAGCTGCAGAGCAAAACCGAGCTTGTTATGATCTTCGCGCCGATCCCGGATCAGGTCGAGATCATCCGGCTCAAAGGTGTAGAGGCGGGCCAGGCCATCGCGATCGTCAGGGAGAGATAAGAGCTGTCGCCGTTCGTGCTCTGTCAGAAGTTCATGTTTGCGCATCTCTACCCCGCCAACTCGTCCACAAAAGGGCGTGATATTCTATGGACAGCGCGGAATAAAGAGACGTATTCTATGGACGATTTTTCATTGTCGGAATGAGGTCGGTTGTCACCGTCCACAGAACGGCCGTTTGGGAGACGCCATCATGGGGGCAATTCTTGGATATGCGCGCGTCTCGACCGGCGATCAGGATGTAGCGGGTCAGACGCTGCGTCTCGAACAAGCCGGAGCGATCAAGGTGTTCACTGATGTGAAGTCCGGCAAGAGCATGGATCGGCCCGGTCTGGGGGATCTTATTGCCTATGCTCGTGCCGGCGACACACTGGCGATCGTTCGGCTCGACCGCCTCGGCCGGTCGTTGGCCGAACTGCTTGAGACCGTGAAGATGCTGCGCGAGCGCCAGATCGACCTACTGAGCCTTGAAGAGAAGATCGATACGTCGTCGGCCGCCGGCGAACTCATCTTTCATGTCTTCGGCGCCATCGCTCATTTTGAACGTAGGTTGATATCGGAACGTACCAAGGACGGTATCGCCGCCGCAAGGACGAAAGGGAAGTTGCCAGGCCGGCAACCGCTGGACATGAAAAGGGTCGAAGCGGCAATCAAACTTATCGAAGCAAAAACATCTCCGACGGAAGCAGCCCGGCAGCTTGGGCTTGGGCGCTCTACTGTCTATCGTGAGATGCGTCGTCTGGGTATCCAACGACCGGCCTGATCAAATCGCATCATCGGAAGTTGCAAAAAAGCCGCAACACCTCAGGTTTCAGCTTTCCACTGCCGTTAAGGACTCCAAATCAAACCGGTCATTTGTTATCGCTTTGGTTGAAGAGCGTTGGCGCATCGAGGTAGACTTTGCCTAAGTAAATACCGGTCTCAATCCAGTTTCACCCTTACTGCCGGATAGCGATCTGCTGTCGGCGTATAATTCTGTTCATCGGGTGGCGGCAAGAGACCGGTTTGGCATTGTTACAATGTGCCAGTGCAGCTCCGCTGTCTCAGCTCTTCAGCCGCCCAATAGCATCGCCACACCGTGCCCTTCAGGGGTTTCTCATGCACCATCTTGGTGGACTTCCGAACGGAAGACCAAGACGGTATGTGCAATACACTTCAGGTCCAATGGACCATTATACCCACAACACCTCCCCAGCCGTGGATCGCATGCAGCGGATGTGGTGGCATGAGAGCATTTCAATCCAGTGGCAAAATTCGGCTCAACGCCAACGGCCGCAAGCTCGACGCATGGCTCATCTACAAATGCCTGGCATGCGAAAAGACTTGGAACCGGCCGATTTTCGAGCGGCAGAATGTTCGCGACATCAATCCCGACACCCTTGCAGCGTTGCAGTCCAACGATCCTCAGTGGGTCCGGGCCGAGGCGTTTAACCTGGAACCTCTGAAGCGGAAGGCGCAAAGGGTTGATGAGTTTGATGATTACGCCATCGAAAAGGCCACGATGCTTGAAGCTGAGGACTGGACGAAATTGGTGATCGTCTTGGTAACTCCTATCCCGACCAGCACACGCCTTGATCGTTTGCTTTCGTCGGAGTTGAGGATTTCGCGCTCGCGGCTTCAGAAGTTGAACGAAGACGGTTTTCTCCAGGCAACATCTGACCGCGCCAATGCAATGCGGCGGCATATTAAGACCGGCACGGTGATCACTATCGATCTATCCGACGAGGCGGATCGAGAGCAATCGTGGAAGCCCCTGGCGACGGGTGGACCCCTTTAGACACAATGGCGGAGGCCTGACATCTCCAAGCCTTCGCCCACGAATGTTCAACTCTGCCGTTGTTTAGCGGGAAATCAACGCGATCCCCTCAACTGGCGGCCTCGACATAGCCGCGGGCGCGCTCGGCGAGGTCTTGCAGCTGGGCCGGTAGGGGAGGGGTCTCGGAGACTGCGGTGACGGCGACGGACATGCCCTCGGCCGCCGGCGTGCTGTAGGGGTAGGCGCAGGATACGTGTAAAAACCGGTCACAAGGGAATTTCAAACGGCAGAGGGGCCTGATTGAGTGGTTGAGGGAGATCCTCCATGTTGATTGAGTATTTCCCGAAGCGCCGGATTTTCGCTCGCGCGTAGGGGCTTAGGGCGGCTGCGAGCTCTGGCGTGACAGTCAGACCGTCGGCAGCCATGGAGTTGATGACGTCGGTTAGGTCGGCGACGTTGGATAGCATGATGGCATTGGCGACGAGGCTTGCATATTTGACCTGCTTTTCCTGCTCGACCGGATCTCCGCTCTTGATGACGGGGCCACCGAAGGTGATCCAGTCGAGAAAGTCATTGAAGGATTCAATTTTGGTCGTCTCGGCGCGAATGGAGCGCCGGACCTGGGGATCGGAGATGTAGCGCAACAGGAATAACGTCCTTTCGACCCGGCCGAGTTCCCGGAAGGCCTGATAGAGCCGGTTTTTGCGGTTGTGCGAGCTGAGTTTTCGCAGCAACATCGAGGGCAGCACCAGACCCGCCTGAATGGAGAGGATCACTTGCATCATGTCCTGCCAGTGCGTCTCGATCAGCCGCCAGTCGATCTCGCGGCCGAAGAGCGCGTCGATGTGCTGGTAGGAGGCCGACCTGTCGGCACGATAGAAAGTCACATCCGCCCAGTTGCGCATGCGCGGCATCAACTTGATCCCAAGCAGACGCGCCAGCCCGAAGACAGGTTCACTCTGGCCCTGCGTGTCGGCATGCAGGGTGTCCGGCTGAACAGTCGAACGGTTTTTCAGGAGGCCGTCGAGGATATGGATGGCTTCCCAGACACCGCAGGGAATGAAGGTGGTGAACAGCGCGACGTAATTGTCGGCGATATGGTGGTAGGCGATGCCGCCGTAGGCGCCATAGCGGATATGCTGAGAGCCCAGCAGATTGTTTTCGCGCAGCGGAATGTGAGTGCCATCTGCGATCGCTGCCTGACCGGCGCCCCACAGCTTCGGCAACTCGAAACGATCATAGGCATTGATCAGGTCGGTCATCGCGGCTTCGAGCTTGGCCGTGTCGATATGCTGGGCATTGAGCCGGCGCAGGGTATCGGCGCTGGCGATGCCGACAGCATGACGGGCGGTCTGGACGGGACCGAGATTGCAGCCATAACCGAACACGGTGAGGATATAGCGCTGCAGCGCCCTTGCCACCTTCGGATCGGCACCCGAAGGCGGCCCGAAGTGGCGGGTAAATGCGGTCCAGCTGGTACTGTCCTTCAGAATATCGAGCAGATGTCGCTCGCGCATGCGGGCATGGACTTCGGCTTCGAAGGTTACCAGCCCCTCTGGCCGGCTGGATGCCTTCTGCTGCTTGAGGTGCGGTACGCCGTCGGCATCGATGCTCAGTTCGGTATTTTCCGGAAAGCCTGCGTCAACGGCGGCGGTGGCCGCCATCAGCTGTTCCTTCATCCATGCGGCAAATTCCTCTCCGGAGCGCGGCAGTCCAAGGTCAGCGCAATAGTCGGCCAGTCTTGCCTCGCAGTCCGACCAGGTCAGGAGCTGGGTGCGGTAATCATCGAAGGTCTCGGCCCCGACGATAAAAAGATCGCCTGCTTGCAGCGCATCGGCCAGATGGATGAACACACAGACTTCAAAGGCACGCCGGTCCAGCATGACGCCCGCCTTGCGGCGCTTGACCACAAAGCTTTGCCACCGCTGCGAGGCGAACGACAGGTCGATATCATAGGCCAGTTCGTCCCGGCGGGCGCTCCTGTTGTCGATGACGATGGCAAGCGCTTCCAGCAGGCTGAGGTCCTGCGTCGTCGACCTGATATCCATCAGGTCGAGCAACCTGAACAGCAGCGCACGAACCCTGGCATGGATCGGCCACAGGAGCGGCAGATCATTGTTGTGGTGAAAGGCCGAGACGGTCTCGCATTGCTCCGACAGAAGATCGAGCCCGCCGCGTTCCGCCAATACGGCCCTGATGCGACGGCCAACCTCCATGTCGGTTTCGCTCTGCCTGGTGCTCTCCAGCACCTGCCCCAATACCGTGATCAGTTTCTCCTCGATCTCCCGGTGCTCGTCCTGCAGGGATTTCAGCTTTTCCCTGGCGGCGTTCTGGGTTTTGCGCACCCGGCGCAGCAGCATCTCGATCAATTCATCGCGACACTGCGCGCGGGCCTGCTGGATCAGACACAGAATGAGCGTATGGCGCTTGCCCGGCCGGCTGATATCGAGAAGATCGCTCACCTCCAGGCCGCGAGCCTCGGCGGCAAACTGCCGTCGCTTGGTATGGGCGATCTCCTGAAGGAGAGGGTCGGGATCAAGCATGTCAGTCAGCCATCCAAGCCGTTCCGTCCAGAGCTTGATCGTTTCCGGGCGGGCGGGACCCGGCGCATGCTTGAGGCGATTGAAGCTGGTTGTCACCGCACCGGGTGCCACGACCAGCAACCCATCCAGAAAGGCGGCATCTTCCTCGACCAGACGCTCCGCGATCCGGGCATAGATCGTCGTATGAACCTTCGTGCGCAGGTGATTGGCCAGCCGATCGAGCGTGCTGAACGCCGGCAGATCGATCGACGCCTTGCCCAGAACCTCGATCGCCAGATTGATCAGGTCAGCCGGATCGCTCATCGTCGCCGCCGCTTCCGTGATCGCGGCCGTCAGCAGTTCCTCGCCCCTCTCGTTATAAGTCACGACATCGAGAAAGGCCCAGACCGCCGTTCGATACCGGTAAAGCGTCTTGTCGCCGGCGGCTTCAACAAGGCCTGCCTGCGGATCGGCCAAGCCCAGCTGCGATGCAAGATAGGCGATCGTTTCGCCGTGGAGATCAGCCGGGGCCGGAAAGAATCCGAGATCCTGTCGTGCCTTCAGCAAAGCAGCCAATGTCAGACGGCCGGAAGCACCGCGCGCCTTGCTGCTGATGAAGACGAGATCGGCCTCGCTCAGACTGTACCGGTGTTCCAGCTCCTGCCGGGTGAGGCGCTCCCCGGAATGAGGGTAGGCGGTGCGGTCGATCGCTGTCATAAGATGTCCAGAAAAGGGTTCGCCGAAGGGGTGGAAAAAAGTGCGCAAAATGAAGGCTTCGGGACATAGCGATCCGCCGTCCAGAAAGGAATACATTAAAGGACAGCGCAGCACGGCACCCACGCCGCAGCAGAACCATGCGGCGCTCTATCTGCGGGTCTCCACCCCCGACCAGAAGCCCGACCTGCAATATGACGGCCTGCGTGCTTACGCCGAGCGCGCCGGTCTCACCATCGTCGGCGAATATTGCGACATTGCCGTTTCCGGCCGCCGCGAAGGGCGCCCCAGGCTCAACGCCCTGATGACCCGCGCTCGCAACCGCGAACTCGATTGTGTCCTGGTCTGGAAGTTCGACCGCTTCGCCCGCTCGACCCGCCATCTCCTGACGGCGCTTGAGGAATTCGACCATCTCGGCGTGCGCTTCATCAGCCTGCAGGACCAGATCGACACCGCAAGTCCCATGGGACGAGCGATGTTCACCATCATCGGCGCCATGGCCGAACTGGAATCCTCCCTGATCAGCGAGCGCGTCACCGCCGGTATGCAGGCCGCTCGCGCGCGAGGCAAATCCCTTGGCCGGCCAAAGTTGTCCGCTCGTGTGGTCAAGGAAATCGAAACGCTCGCGACATCCACGGATCTCAGCATCCGCAAGATACAGGCGGCTGTCGAAGGCCGGGCCAGCCGGGGACGCATTGGTGAGATCGTCAGGCAGGCAAGATCACGTAATAAAGGCAGCATACCCGCTTTGGCGCTGGGGGATCATCCATGAACGCAAACCACTTCAACATGAGCGCCCTCGTCAAATTCCTGGGTCGTGACGACTGGGCGATTGAGTTCGACGAAGTGATGGGCGATCATTTTTGGCCCGTCATGGACGCATTCGACCTTGATCACGACGAGATCAGTGAGGTGGTTGGCTCCCATTGGGCCATGACCCTCTGGGGATGCGCCTTCGAGGATTTCCTCACCCAGGCCTTCGAACCGGACAACCGGACCTTCGTCGATATCTATCTCAAGAGCCGGGGGTTCAAGGAAACCGCCCGCAGCAAGGCCTATCTCAAAGCAATCAGCACCTCCGTCATCAGCCTCTACGAGATCAGCGAGATCGTGCCCGGTAAATCTTTTCTGGCGCGCGATCTTCTGCGCAGTGGCGACCCCGTGACCGTCAGCGAAGGAACGGCGACCCAGACCTTACGGCAATGGGAAAAGATCGCCGCCCGTATCGTCCATGTCGGCGGCGTCAACGTCATAACCGGTGGCCTGTTGCCCTATTCGCCGGAAGCATCCGAAGCCCTGCTTGAAGGGCTGAAGGAAATGTCCGGCAAGAAGAGATCGCGCAAAAAGCTGATCCTCGATGACGACACCCTGCGTCTGGCAGCGCCGCTGTTCACCCATGCCTGGCTGTTCGACACCTTGCCCAGGATGCTCGGCGATACCCAGCCGCTCGTCTGCAACAGCGATGGCGACGACATCGTGTTCCATGAGGTGCGCTTTCCCATGGAAACCGGCATCACGGAAAAAGACATCGCCGAACGTTTCGCCGGGATCGCCGACCTGCGCCAGGAGAACCCGACATTCTGGAACTGGCTCGGCCAGCCGCCGGCCAAGGACGCCACCAAACCGGTCCACCCGGACGCTCTGGTTGCCGGCGTCACCATGGAGGACGGCACGCCCGTCCTCGGCAACCTCGAAGTCAAGGGCCGTTTTCTCGTCCTCATGGTCAACTCGGCCGAGCGCGCGCAAAGAGGCACAAAACTCTTGCAAGACATCCTCGGCAAAATGGTTCGTGCGCCGCTCACCAGCATCCAGACCATAGAACAACTGAAAGCCGCGCATCAGGGAAGAAGGTCATCAGCCGACGATATCCCGCCCGAAGTGGCGACCCCGCTCGTCCATGCCATGCTCGACAAACAATATCGCGCCACTCTCGATGAGCCTGTCGGCATGCTCGGTGACATCTCGCCGCGCGCCGCCGCCCGTACCAAGGCCGGGCGCGAAAAGGTTGCCGAATGGCTCAAATACCTGGAAATGCGATCATCGTCCGGACCGGACCCGAAAGACCCGATGGCCACCTATGATTTCGGGTGGATATGGAAAGAACTCAAAATCGAAGACCTCAGACGATAGCGTGAAAACGCTTGTGACCGGTTTTTACACGTATCCTGCACCTACCCGCTGTACGGCGGCGCAGAGCTGTCCGAAGCATGAATTTTGCTGTTTTCGTCGACGATTCGGGCTGTCCTCCGCATTTAATCAACGGACAGTAACTGACTGATATGTCCGAATCAGGCCCGAGGTTTATGGACGGATTCTAGCCGAATCAGCGGAATTTTCGTAGTATTCAGCCGGACGAACTTTGCAGCGAGGTAGCTGTGGTTCATGTGCCTGACAGGAATATTGTCGATGACGCTGTCTGGAGCGAGGCAGTTGCAAGAGAGACTGTGATCCGAAGGCTGGTGTCTCTCGCGCACCCCAGCCGTTCTGATTTCCTCCGCGCATGCCGTGAGCTCGGACTTCGGCGCACCCGGCTGTATGAACTGCTCAGGGCGTATCGCGAGGATCCGGTTACGAGTTCACTGCTGCCGCAGCCGGCAGGAACGCGACGCGGCAGTCGGCGGCTTCCGGACGAGACCGAAGCCGTGATTGCCGAGGCGGTACGGGATTTCTACGAGACGCGTCAGAAGCCGAGCATCAACCAGTTGCTCAAGGAGATTCGCAGGCTTTGCCGCGTGCGTGGCGTGCGGGCGCCGTCCTGGCACGCCGTGAAGGCGCGCGTTGCTGCCCTGGAGCCAGCCGAACTTACCGGGGCGAGGCATGGCCCGAAAGCAGCCCGTGACCGCTTCCGGCCTGTTCCCGGGCAATACGAGGCCGAGTGCGTTTTCGGCGTTGTCCAGATCGACCATACGCTGGCTGATATCATCGTCGTCGATCGTCAATATAGAAAGCCGCTCCAGAGGCCGTGGCTGACGCTCGCCATCGACGTCGCAAGCCGCATGATCGCGGGTTTCTACCTGACGCTCGAGGCACCGTCGACGATTTCCGTCGCGCTCGCGATCCAGCATTGCGTGCAGCCAAAAGAGGCATGGCTTGCCGGGCTGGGCATCAGCGCCGAGTGGCCGGTCTCCGGGTTTCCCGATGCGATCCATCTCGACAACGCCAAGGAATTCCGTTCCCGCACGCTGAAGCGCGGCGCCCAAGAGTATGGCATAGAGCTCATCCACCGCCCGGCCGCCACACCGCACTATGGCGGCCATATCGAACGGCTGATCGGCACCATGATGGGCGCCATTCATCTTCTGCCGGGCACGACCTTCAGCGACATCGACGAGCGGGGCGACTACGATTCAGCCGCGAGGGCGGCGATGACGCTGGATGAACTGGAGCGCTGGTTAGCACTCGAGATTACCCGTTATCACGCCGATCGGCATGGGGCCTTGGGGATTCCGCCGCTTTCGGCGTGGTGTGAAGCTGTGGCGAGGCGTGTCCGGCCTGTCCGGCAGCCCCAGGATCTTGCTGGCTTCATGATCGATTTCCTGCCGAGCGTCGACCGGCTGGTGCGACGAGACGGCATTCACCTGTTCGGTTTCCGTTATTGGGATGACGTGCTGAGCATCTGGGCTGGCCGGCTTGATCGGTCGCTGCGTGTTTCCTACGATCCGCGAGACCTCTCGACGATTTTCGTGCGGGGTCCCAACGGTGCGCAATGGCCGATCCGCTTTGCCGATTTGCGGCGCCCGCCGATCACGCTCGGCGAGCACCGGCGTGCCCGGGCAGCTTTGCGTGAGCGCGGCCTGGCGCTTGTCGACGAGCAACTGATCTTCGAGACGATCGAGGCGCAGCGCGCGTTGGTTGATGACGCGGTCCGGCGCACTAAAGCAGCGCGTCAGCTGGCGGAGAAACGCAGCCGCGCGCTTGATGCTGCCACGCCAAACAGATCGCCTGCTGCCGCCGAGCCGCTGCAAGCTGATGACGACCGGCCGATCGATTGGAGTAAGGTGCCGATCTTTCCCGTCGAGGAGTGGTCGTGAGAGAGGAGGGGACCTACGAACATCTTGACGACCGCTACCGCCGCTACGCCGCGCTGTCCGACGATGAGCGCATTGCCTGGATCAAGGCAGACCGCTGGATCGGCTTCGATCAGGCTGAAGCCGCAATTGCCCGTCTGAACGCGTTGCTCGCCTATCCGCCGCGGGACCGCATGCCTTGCCTTCTGGTCTATGGCGACACTGGCATGGGCAAGACCAAGATCATTCGCAAATTCCAGCGTTCGCATCCGGCCACGTTCTGCCAGGCAACCGGCGTAACCAAGAGGCCTGTCGTCGTAGCGCAGGTGCCCTCGGAGCCGGTCGAGCGGGATCTTTATCGGGAATTACTGGCAAGCCTTGAGGCTCCCGCGCTCATTGGCGGCACCCTTGCGCGCGAGAAAGATATCTGCCGCTCGTTGCTGCGCACCGTCGGCGCCAGGATGATTGTGCTCGATGAGGTCAACGGCATGCTGGCTGGCACCTATCGGCAGCAGCGGATTTTTCTGAACGCACTGCGGTTTCTCGCCAACGACCTAAAGGTGCCGCTTGTCTGCGCCGGGACCGATCTGGCGCGGCAGGCATTGCTGACCGACGCACAGCTTGCCGAGCGCTTCGAAGCGTTTCATCTCAAGCCATGGAAGAACGATCACGTCTTTGCGGCTCTGTTGAAGAGCCTGACTCGCATCCTGCCATTGCGCGCTTCCTCCGATCTCGAAAGCGACGCGGTACGCGAGCGAATCCATGTGCTTACCAGTGGTGTCACCGCGCGGATTCTCCGGCTGATCGAAACGGCAGCCGAGGAAGCTATCCGTTCGGGGAAGGAGCGGCTCGACCTGACGAGCTTCGGCGACAATCTGGTTCTGCCCCTCGTTTCGATGACGCAGTCCGTCGAACGACGCGCGTCTCGCAGGCCGCAACAGGTGGGTGCATGACGGCCCGCCGTCTACCCGTGGCACCGCGACCCTATCGTGGCGAACTGCTATCGTCGTGGCTTGCACGAGTAGCCTGTCGCTACGGTCTTACGCATCAAGCACTCGCCGGCTGGATGACCGATGGTGGGGAGAGTCTTTCGCCAATTCAGTCCGTCGATGATCGGCTGCCGGCCTCCGAACAAGTTCGACAATGGGCCCGGAGCTGCGGTGTCGACCCAGGGCGGCTGCTCCGATTATCCTTGAGCCGGCGGCATCCGCAACGCCCAAATTCCTGGTACGTGAGCAGAGGGCCGGAATGGGCGCCTTCAGCAACGATCGGGTCCCCAGCCGTCTGCCTTGCCTGTTTAGCGGCCGATTACACAGCCGATCGCGATTCGTGGCTACGGGCTGACTGGGTGCTCGCCGAGCACTGCATCTGCCCCAAGCATGGCCATCTTCTTCGCGATCGCTGCCTCGGATGTGGTCACCGTCTCTCCGTTGCGTTCCGCCTGCGAGAAGGGCATGCACGCGCGGTCTGCAGCCGGTGCGAAGCGCTTCTTATCGATAGGGGAGGGGAGGGTGGCCCGCCGCGGGATGTGGCTCTGATCGAAACGGCGCTATCGATCCAGCAGCTGGTTGCACAAAGCGTGGACGGCGACAGTCGCGGGCGTGAACGGCTCGGGCAGGCGCTGGCGACGCTCTGGGCACCACTCGATCAGCCGGCGGCGGCGCGGCCGGCTTTGGCGCTCTGGTTAAACGAAGCAGGCTGGCGATGCCCCTACGAGGTTCGCCATGCCGTCGGCGCGGCGGCGCCGCTCGGCCAGTTGCCGGTAGGCTGGCGCTTCGTTACTCTGCTTGCTCTGAATGATGTATTCGGTGCCAACCCGGATGGGGTCGCTACAAACTCGCAAGTCGCCATTCGTCTGACGCGTCGCGCAGCATCGCGGCGGATGCGCGCCACGCCACCGCCGCCCCATGGAATGGCCACCGGTCCATTGCCGCGCAGTTCGGCTGAATATGAGCGTTTAGCCAATCAGATCCTGGCGGACCCAAGGTGGACCGCCGCACAACGCCTACCGCAGCGCAAACGCGACGGGACTCGTGCAAGGCTAATCGATGCAGCGCTTTCCAGGAAGGGGTGACCTGCGGTCGCCGCCAGAGACGGACAGAAAGCACGAAAAATTCAGGTCACACAGAGGGCCATGGAGCGCGTTTCGATGACCAGTATGAGTTGTTGATCGTCCGACGCAAAAAGCCGCTGCACGGGCTTCTCTGGCCGAAATCGGCGATTTTTCGGAAGAGGGCGCCTGCGAGCGCCCGGTCAGTTGCGGCGACCGCCGTCGATGCCGGTCGGGATAGCGTGCGAGGTACCGGATCGCTGCTGTCCACTGATCAAGCGCACAACCAATCCGCCCAATGAACGCGAATTTCGACGCCGAGGGACGCCAAAAACGGGCCGTCCGGCGGTCAAATGCGAGCGACATTGCGTCATTTCTCTATAATGAACAAAACGAACGATAATGCAAACTTATCCATCATTATAAAGGAAAGACAAGCCGTGCTGTTTATGCCGATAATTATGGCATAAACCGCACAAATTAACTAGGATGGAGGTCATGGATTCGCCCATCACCCCTCTCGTCGCCTCGCCGGTACTCCCGACCGCCTTGCCCGGCTGGACCCTGCCGCGTGGCCGCGAGCCGGACGATCTTGCCGCCGCCTTCGCCGCCGGCATCGCCCTGAAATCGCTCGACGATCTTGTCCGCTCCGCCCCCGTCTGGGCCGGCTGCTGGCGCGCCCGCCAGGCCCTCAAATGCGCCGCCGTCGCGGTCCGGCTGATGGGGCGGAACGAGGACGAGGCCGCGTTGCGCGATGCCGTTCTGCTGACGGCTACCGGTGGCGATCCCGGTCCGGCCGGAAAGGTGTTTTTGGCCACCAAAAGGCTTTCCACCCGAAAACCCACCTTTTCCTCGAAAGTCGTGGCTGAGTTTGCCGATCTGTTGGGGCTGGCCTGGGACGATCGGATGGCCGCGGCGGTCGACCACGCCGACGAGGCGCTGCAATCGGGCCGCCCGGCGCCGCTGGCTGCGGCGGATCTGGTGAGCGCCATCTTTGCTGCGCGACCGGATGCTGAACCGCTCGCGTGGATGCTGGCTGATCTGCTGATCGCCGCGCAGCTGAAATGGGATTGTGCCGTGCCGCTGCTGATGGCGGAACGCTACGGGCCGGCCTTCAAGACGCTCGGGGGGCGGGGCCGCGTTCGGCCGGGCGATCCGGCCTTTGCCCGTGCCGTCTGCCTTGCCCTCGTCGAAGGAACGGGCGCGGCCCTGCGCACCGCCGGTGATATCGCCCGCCGTGCCGAGACGCTGCGGGCCGCGGTGCCAAAGGTCCGGACGAAAGGCGCTGGCGCCGTTATCCAAGCGCTGCTTGACGAGGACGCCGTGGCAGCCTCGGCCCCCGGCACTTTTCTCTCGCGCTGGGCGGCGACCCGGCTGTTCGACCGGCTGGAAGGCTTTGGCGCTGTGCGCGAATTGTCAGGCCGCAGTTCGTTCCGGATCTATGGGTTGTGACATGAGCGAACCGGAGGTGGCCAGTACGCGGCGAGCCCGCAGATCGACATCGGAGGACGAAGTCCTCCTGGATCGGGAGTTGGCCGACCTGCCGCTGGAATTGCGCTGGAGAGAATGGATGTTGCGCGTCGAAGCGGTGATCTTTGCCGCGGCAGAACCGGTCGGCCGCGAGACGCTAGCCCGTGTCATCGGCAAGGACTGCAGCATCGACCTGATAATCGACGACCTGCAGGAAGAACTCCGTGAACGGCCCTATGAGATCGTCTTCGTCGCCGGTGGCTGGCAGCACCGAACGCGTTCGCGTTTCGCCGTTCCAATTAGGGCGTCGCAGGCGTCAACGCGGAGTGCGGCGCCGGCCCTGTCCGACTTCGAGGCCATGGTGCTGATGGCGATCGCCTATTTCCAGCCGATCACCCGCGGCGACCTGTCGAAAATCTTCGGCAAGGAGGTCAGTCGCGACACGATCGCCAGCCTGCGAGGCGGCAACTTGCTCGCTTCCGGCCCGCGCAGCCCGACTCCGGGCGCGCCCTATACCTATGTCACGACGAAACATTTCCTCACCGCGTTCGGCATGCAGACGCTGCGCGACCTGCCCGACATCGAGGCGTTGGAGGATGCCGGATTGCTCAGCCGAACCGCGACTGCTTCAGAACGTGACTTTCCGGCGGCCGATGACAGCGAACCTTAGCAGTTGGGGTTCGCTCGCCGCCCGCCATCGCCGGCTATCGTCTAGCGCGCGGTCCGCACGCAGGATGAAGATAGCGGTCATCCCAGCGAAGCAACCGTTGCCTTCCTTGCATCTTCCACTTCCTGGAAGTGTCTTTCGAGATTGGCAGGAAGGGGCTTTTCAGGAACTGGCAGCGCCACCAGGTGCCGCCAGCGCTTATCTATCGCATCAAGTGAAACTTCATCGACCAGTCCGCGCTTGGTCTGAATGGCAAACAGGTGCCGGAGCTGATTTGGAACATCCTTTTTTTCCTCCAGGCGTTTTGTGATCCATAGGGTCACGTCCACTAATTCCAATCCGGCGCTTTCATCGCCGGGAGTAAATGTTGGCGGGACTTCTGGCATCATCGAATAATCGAATTTGGGCATACCCGGACCGAGATTGGTGTTGTGCTTGACGGACCGGAGAGTCTCATACCAACTCGCAAGTTCGCCTTGCGCCTTGTTGAACTCAGTCTGGCGATCAACCGTGATCTTGCGGATGGAGCGCCCTTTCTTATTCGACTGCACGGCCATGACCTGCATGACCTGCTGAAAGCCGACTAGGTTCGGCGAAATCTGGAGGGCTGTGTCTTTGTTGCCGACACCATAGTCGATCTCGAACGGGTTGGCCGCCGCCCATTTCAATGCGCCTGACACAAGTTCTCGGGAGCGTGCGTCCGGAAGCCAATCGACACGAGAAAGCAGAGTATTGCAGATTGTGACCAGCGCGGACGCGCTCTTGGCCGAATTAGTTTCCTTCCGCGCGGCCCAAGCGTCTTTCCTCAGTTGGTCATCGAATAGGAATGCGACCTTCATCAGCATCGGGTAACGAAGGGGAGTGAAGTAATGGTGCCACGACACGGCCTTGTTAATTCCGGAGTCGAACACCTGATCGTAGAAGCTGATAACCGCATGATCCTCTTTTGTAACCTTGAGCAGGGAGAACCGAAGGTCGTGTTTCTTGCTGAAGTCTGCAAGCCGCTTTGCTATCGGGATGAGGCGGCCCACGCCGAGTTCCGCGGCGTGGATGCGCTTTACGCCTAGTTCCTTCCTCACCTCTATCAGCAGCGGCTCTGCAATCACATCAAGATTGGCCGGGCAGCCAAGCACACCATAGAACAGCGTGGGCTGGTTTATGTCGAACAGGTTAAGACCGGTATTCCCGCTCTCATCGATGTAATAGTACATGGCACAGCCCCAGGGATTATGTCGTATTGCAATACGCAGCACTGGTTGCATCGTAGTCAAGAGACAACGTCCAATTTTGGCTTGAACAACATTTTTTTGTGTGTTCTGGCTGGCCATGTCCTCGCGTTTTGCGCCTAGTTTTATGTTGGTGATCGTACTCAGCGCATAGACCATCTGAGTCCGGGCAGCGATGTTTTTGACCCTGGAGATATGATTGGACATATTCCGAGGTTGAATTCATCGATCGCTCGGTTCTAGGTCTTCGTGAGGATTGTCTCGGGAAGATCCTTTCGACAATAAGGAAAGGCGGCCAGGGATCGCAGCCTTGTAGAGGTGATGTCGACGTGATCAGAATAGTTATCCTCGCACTTCCTTGCCGGTGTCGAGAACTTCTTGAATATATGTTTTGACAGCTCGCTTTCGCACACATCTCAGTGTGCGGGTGAACAGCTGTACGATGTGAACCGGACCTTTTCGTCGGTGATCTTGAACAATCGATCTTAGGGCGGCCACAGAAATCAGGAGCGTCGCAAGAGTGATAGGTAATGGTTCCTACGGCTGTCGATTATCAAGCATCGCCGAACATGGCGGGAAACGGTCGAGAGGGGATGAGGTTGAAGAAGGATTCGTATGAGTGCTTCAGTGAGCTGGAGCAGACGGAACGAGAGGGAATCGATTTCCGCCGGCTAGCGGTCGAGCGCATGTCCGAGATCGCGGTTGTCGCCCCTCATGGCGGTGAAATCGAACCTCATACCTCGATCATAGCAAGGGCGATTGCAGGGGAGACGCATTCTCTCTATCTCTTCGAGGGGCTGAGGCTCCATCGCGACCATTGCGAACTTCATATTACTTCGGAGAAATTCGATGAGCCCTCAGCGGCGGCGATAGTAGCTGCGGCGGAGGTTGTCCTCGGCGTCCATGGTCGGGCAGACAATGGTGACGGTGAAACCACTTGGGTCGGCGGTCTCGATTTTCAGCGACGTGACAGAATTGTCTCCGCACTCGTCAAGGCGGGTTTCTCTTCGGAGATCAGGCGACCGGGCCAATCCCTCGCCGGCGGCGCACAAAACAACATCTGCAATCGCGGAAGGACTCGAGCCGGGGTGCAGTTGGAGATCCCTCGATCGCTACGTGATCAGCTCGCCGGGAATGACGAGAAGCTGGCGCGTTTCGCCAACGCTGTCCTGCTTGGAATGGAAACCGGAGGGGAAGGGGCAGTTGATGCCGCGAGGCCTCGGGGTTGATAGTAATCGCTGATTGCCGTATATATCAACCCTGACTATCAACCACGCACTGCTCCCGCGACGGCGCGAGCCGCGAGTAGGCCATGAGTGAACAAACGATATCTGCGGCCGACATTGATCCGGTCGTACGCGCTGCTGCGGAACTGCATGCCCGAGAAGCAGGGCAGACACTCTCCCAGTACCTTGCTGGCCTCGTGTTCAACCAGGCGGCTGCAGGAGACATAGATCGAGGGTTCGAGACGTGGGCGGGCCATCAATGGCGATTGAACCACCGTTGGGCAGACAACGAGGAGTTCCACCACTGGAACATGCGCGTTCGGGAGACGCTTCTCCCTGACGTTTCGGCGAGCCCAACCTTGAAACTTGTGTTCGTCTTCAATTCGCGGCTCCACTCTGCAGCACTTCTTATGGGGGCTGCGTTTCACGAGGCGTCAGTATCGGACTTCGAACTGCCCCGGCATCAGCGTTCATCGGTTCATCGTGTCCGGAAAGGGCGCAATTGGTACTCGCATATCGTGGATGACTGTCTCGCGCGTTCGAAGGAGGTTCGACAGGCTCTGTTGCACAGATGGACCCCCACTCCACGCGCCGAGCAGCTGGCTATTGATGCTTTCGTTCTGCTGACTGAGTTGACACCAGCTCGCACCGAGTTGCTGCGGTTGTGCCAGTATGACAGGCCGCGGGCATTCTCGGAGCTTGCAAAGCACATCGATCTTGCCGCCGATCAATTTCAGCTCTCGGCTGAGCTATTGGCGGAGGTTGAGGGAGGATCGGGTGCGATTGAATTGAGCGACGATCAAAGGTTCGCCAACATCAGCACTGCGCTTCTTGATCGTTCCGGGGGTGGGGTATCTCTCACTGAAGGCGCGAAGATGCTCGGCACGAC
Source organism: Shinella zoogloeoides (assembly GCF_022682305.1). NCBI lineage: Bacteria > Pseudomonadati > Pseudomonadota > Alphaproteobacteria > Hyphomicrobiales > Rhizobiaceae > Shinella > Shinella zoogloeoides. The sequence goes on along the minus strand of NZ_CP093531.1, from coordinate 69,674 downwards.
CCGCCAGGCCCTCCATAAGCGGGTCAAGTTGGGTTCGGCATTCGGTTTCATGCACGGATCGGAAATCGTCCTTCCGAAGTTCCAGTTCGTTACCGTAGGCAGCGAGATCCGCCTGATAGATGGATTGGCCAAGGTGACCAAACTCTTTGATGACAGCGGCGCAGGCCGTTGGTCGATGCTGCAGTTCCTGATAGACACCGATCCCAATTTGGCAGACACACCACAGCGAATCCTTGCCGAAGGCCGCGTTGACGACGTCGTAAGGGCGGCCAAAGCCTATCTCGGCATGGATGAGGGCTGAGAATTGCCAACTTATACTGCGCCGACCGCCCGCTTTCCCTCGGGATTGAGAATTACTGTCTTGGACGCGGGCGACGTTGTCGTCCGCGTTCATCAGAAGATTCACGGTCCGATCTTCTTCGGCCCGGCGCCTGGCGTTATGCCGCAAGGTCGGTTCGATGCGCCTGCTGGTCAGTACCAGCTCCTCTATGCCGCACAACGTCTGGAAGGGGCGTTTGTGGAAACGGTTCTTCGTAGGCCTGCAAACCGCATCGTTCGGCGAGCGTTCGTGGAGGAGCGCATGTGGACACCGCTTCGCTTGCAGCGGCAGATGGTCCTGGCGAAGTTAATGGACGAGGGGCTGCTCTTTCACGGCGTAGACGCATCCATCAGCGCCGGGGCAGACTACGCGCCGTCTCGCGCACTGGCGCTGGCTTTGCACCAGGACTACCCGGATCTGGACGGGTTGGCTTATCGATCCCGACACAATAACGGCGAGGTTTGCTACGCCCTGTTCGATCGTGTCCTCTCGAGCGACCTTGTGACATTGCCCGGCCAACGTTTTGAGGATGACCCGACGAGAACGGACCAGTTGATGCGCCTACATGGTGCGGTTTTCGATACGAGCCTTCCGATCAGCTGATCCAAGGGCTACTGTGCGCCCGAGCGTCGGCGCAGTGTAGCGTCCTTGCTACGCCTTGACGTTCAAGGTGCAGTCCGATCTTCGTCGGCTAAGGGTGAGCGGGGAGGAAATCTTGGACTTCGACGATCTTGTTGCGGCGCTGGAGCCGCCGCCCAACCGTGTGACCAAGACGGACGGGCCGCGAGAGCATCATCTTTTCGAAGGCGCCGTCATGGTCGCCTACGCGATACATCTTCTGCGGACCGAGAATGCGATGACTGTGCGCATCCATCCCGATGGAGAGCATGGCAAGCAGTTCGACTTCTCGGGTTGGTTGGGAAAACGAGGATTTCGCAAGGTCTCCAGTCTTGGCAGCACTTCCTACGGAGGCGCCTATGGGAACGCCTTGGGGCAAAGCATCGTCGTCAATCCAAAATCCGGTGTAGGCGACGTCGTGGCCGAAACGCCGAGCGGCTTGATATCGGCCGAGTGCAAGGGTGGCATCATCAATACTCGACACCCTGGCCACGTCTCCCGTCTCTATAAAGGGCTCTGCGAAACGGTAGGGATGTTGATGGCAACGCCGGCCGCCGGCCGGCAAGTCGCCTGCGTCCCGCTGACCAATCGCACCATGAGGCTCGCCGAACGGCTCGCGCCGCGGTGTGCACTCGCTGGAATCGAGATAGCGCTCGTGGGGAGCCGAGGTGAGGTAATTGATGTCAGGCCTACAAGCTGATCCTTCCGGGCCGAGCCAGGAAATGGTTGACGCCATGCGCGCGCTATGGAAGCTCGAGCCGCCCGGACCCGAAAATCTTTTCGCCAATCCTGCATTTCTTCGCCTCCGCGATGCTTGCGGCAAGCTTCATCCCCACACGCGGGCGCTCGGATTTCAATCTACGCTGATGACAGCTCTCGTCACGCTCGGCCTGCCCTGCAGAGCACCCAGGAATTCGACGGGTACATTCGCGCAAGCCGAGGACGCCGCGCGGGCTCTTCACCAAGCCTTCGGATCGACCCATTCGAAACGAACGCATCTGGTTCCGCTGGATTTGGCCGACGACTTGCCATCTCTCAGATTTGGCACCGCTCATCTTAAAAGCGTCACCGCGGCAGAGCTCCGTGGCCTGTTCGACGAGCAGGGACTGAACCGCACTCACCACGCGATGGAGTTTCAGGCTGAGCAGTTCGCTGAATTTCAGTGGCTCGTGGTCGAGGAGATCTCAGAACTTGAGAGAACGGACGGCGCGCGGACTCTTCCCGATCTGCTGATGGATTTCGGCCAGGATTTTGGTCGCATCGAGCCGCACCAGGGCCAGGTTCCGAGGATTGTCGAGTCCGCATTGTTTTTCCTGCTTCTCGCACCATGGGAGGACTGGTCGACAATGCCTGGGCTGGACTGGCGCGGTTTCGGGGTTCCCTGGGTCTATACCGTCGATCATGACATCTTTGTGCGGCGCTCTGCTCCGCCGTCTCCGCAAACCTTGAACTGGACAGTCAATATTTACGACGACGGCTACGGAGGGACTGTCGAAGAGGACGTGCCGCTGCGTCGGAGACTCGATGACGAAGCGGTAACGGATCTTGCCAGATGGGACCAAGCCTACTGGGAGGTTGTACAACACGCCCTGAACTCCGCCTTATTCGAGACACCGATCGTCCACTTTTTCGTCCGTGCCTTCCTTGCTGACGGAATCGACGAATTTCTGGCGCACATGATAGCGATCGAGGCGGCGTTAGGCCTGCACGCGGACTACGACAGGTCGCAACGCGTCGCCCCCGACCGGCATCCAAAAAAAAGTGCATCAAAGCGCATGCGTCATCGTGTTACCGGACTGTTCGGGGATCGCTCATTCGGGGCCCAATATGAGCGGCTTTTCAACATCAGAAGTTCTTTTCTGCACGGCCGATCGATGAGCGATATTTCCTTTCGAGACCGCGTTGCCGCTCGCTCTCTTGCTCGGCAGGTTATCGTTGCCGTCATCCAGGCGACCAAGACGGCGTCAATCGCATCGCGTGAGGACTTTCTCGACCAACTGTTAGATACGGGGATACAGCTCCAATAGCGATGCGCGTCGCTGCCAGAGGCGGATGCTGCCTCGGCATTGTCCATGAAGGTGCCGAGCTTGGGCCATCTGGCGCGGAGTTGGTCGGCGACATGCCGCCATGTCTGCACGGCATTGTCGTGGTCGGGCTGGATGAAAGCCTGCCGGATCGCGGCGGCGACCATAGTTTGCTGGCCCTTGGGAACGTAGGCAAGCGCGTTGCGCATCGCATGAACGCGGCACCTCTGCCATGTCGCGCTGAGGATGCGGGTGATGGCGGCCTTCAGCCCCTCATGAGCGTCGGAGATGACCAGCTTGACGCCGGTGAGACCCCGGCGCACCAGATCGCGCAGGAAGCTCGTCCAGAACGGCTCGGCTTCGGAAGGGCCGATATGTAGGCCGACGATCTCCCTCTTCCCGTCCGTATTGACGGCCACCGCGATTATCGCCGCCACCGAGACGATGCGCCCGCCCTCGCGCACCTTCAGATAGGTCGCGTCGAGCCAGAGATAAGGCCAGTCGCCCGAAAGCGGGCGCTTGAGGAAGGCGTTCACCCGCTCATCGATGTCCTTGCAGAGCTTGGAAACGGAGGATTTGGAAATCCCCGTCATGCCCATCGCCTGCACCAGCTCATCGACCTTGCGCGTCGAAACGCCGTTGATCCATGCCTCCTGGATCACGGCCACCAGTGCCTTCTCCACCATCTTCCTCGGCTCCAGAAAGCCTGGGAAATAGGCCCCTTGCCGCATCTTCGGTATCTTCAGATTCAGCGTGCCGAGCCGGGTGTCGAGCGAGCGGTCGCGGTAGCCGTTGCGCCAGGTCTGGCGGCCATCGCCCCGCTCATAGCGGCCAGCGCCGATCAGGCCGTCCACGTCGGCCTCCATGATCAGTTGCAGCACGCTTTCGGCAATGGCCCGCAGAAAATCGCTGTCGCCACTCTTCGCGGCAAGCTCGGCAAGGGGTAATCTATCGTCGGTCATCGGAGTTCCTTTCGGCAGGTTGAAGTCGAACAACTCCACCTTATCCGACAGGCCCGGTGACCACCCGGCGCTCGGCAAAAACGGCAGCGCATTCTCCACCGCAATTTCCACTCAATGCGCCCCCGAAATTACACCACGAACGTGGACGCTACCTGAGATCATGTCGGCTTGGCATAAGCTGGATCGGGGCAGCCGGTTGCACGAATGCCTGAGCAGGCTGGATGACGTGCGCAGACGCGGCATCCTGATGGCGTATGTGGGTGGTTACACCCACGGCGAGATTGCCGGACGGTTGCGGCTGCCGCTAGGCACCGCAAAGTCCTGGATTCGGCGGGGCCTTTCCTCGCTGCGGGAGTGCATGGCATGAACCTCGAATCCAACGAAATCTCCGTCATCGCTGACGAGTATGTGCTTGGTCTGCTCGAGGACGGCGACAGGGCATATGTTGAGGCGGAAATCGAGCTCAATGCAGCTTTGAAGCAGGCCGTGGCTGAGGCGTACGAACGGTTCTTGCCGCTCGATACAGGTCTCGCGCCGACGGATGTATCGCCGAGCCTATGGAATGCGATTTCCTCCAGACTGACCGAACAGCAACGGACATCGCTTGCGATTGCGGCAAATCCCGCCAAGGCGGTCAACGACAATCATCGCTCCGGTTGGCGAGCGGCCGCCGTATCGGCGATCGCTGCCTCGATCGTTTTGGCTATAGGCCTGACATGGAGCATAACGCGACAGGTCGAGCCCCTTGTTGTGGCGGTGCTTATGAATGAGGCCGGCGAAGTCCAGGCCGTAGTTGAGGACTTTGGAAACGACTCGGCCAATGTGAGGCTGCTCACGGATTTTACGGTTCCGGACGACAAGACAATGCAGGTCTGGACACTACCCTCGATCGAAATGGGGCCAATGTCTCTCGGGGTGCTGAACGGGTCACGTTCGGCAAGGCTAGCCGGGTGGTCACTTCCGAAGCCTGCAGATGCGCAGCTGTACGAGATAACCCTCGAGGAAGCGGGTGGTTCACGGAGCAAACGCCCCACCGGGCCTATTCTCGCGAAGGGGTTCGCCAAATTGACGCGGTAAGTATCTCTGTTTCCTCGCGAAATAAGCGGAACTGGCCTGCCGGGTAGACTGTCGCGCTCTTATTTTTGCGCCAACGTCGGTTGCTCAATCCTTCTACAACCTTCTTCAACTAATGTTCGGCTATTAACGAGGTCGAGCTTATGACGGGCGTCCAAATCCGCTTGGCGGAAATCATCGAAGCTTTGAGCAAGGCGCTCGATATGACCGAGGGGCAACCTGAGGGGCATTGCATCCGATGCTGTTATATCGGCATGCATGTCGGTCGCGAGATCGGCCTTGATGATGTTCAATTGCATGATCTCTATTATACGCTCTTGCTGAAGGATCTCGGCTGTAGCAGCAACGCCGCGCGCATCTGCGAACTCTATCTCGCAGATGATCTGAATTTCAAACGCGATTTCAAGCTGGTTGACGGCAGTCTCACCCAGGTCCTCCGGTTCGTCATCAGCCACACCGGCATGCAGTCAGGCCTTGCCGAGCGATTTCGCAGTATTTTGAACATTCTGCAAAATGGTGGAGAGCTCTCCACCGAACTCATTCAGACGCGTTGCCAGCGCGGCGCCGAGATCGCTCGACAGATGCGGTTCTCCGAAGGCATAGCCCAGGGAATCCTTGGACTCGACGAGCATTGGAACGGAGGCGGAAAGCCGAATGGGCTCGCCGGCGACTATATACCGCTGTTTTCCCGTATTGCTCTCCTGGCTCAGGTGATCGACATATTTCATGTCAGCGGCGGCCGGAAAAGTGCGCTCACGGAAATCAAGAAGCGTAAGGGCGACTGGTTCGATCCCTCCCTGGTCAAGGCCTTTATCCGCGTGTCAGAGAACGACGTTTTCTGGGATGCCTTATCCTCCTCCGATGTCGAGGCAATCGTGTTGGCCTCCGAACCGGGGCAACATGCCATTATGGCTGATGACGACTATCTCGATGACATTGCTGCCGGCTTCGCAAAGGTCATCGACGCCAAGAGCCCCTATACTTCCGGCCACAGCGATCGTGTGGCACTCTTCACCGATCTGATCGCGGAGGAAATGGGCATCGGTTTCGAGGCTCGCCGGCTCCTCAAGCGGGCTGCCTTGCTGCACGACATCGGCAAACTCGGTGTCAGCAACAGTGTACTCGACAAGCCCGGCAAGCTTGACGACGATGAATGGCTCAAGATGAAGAGGCACGCCGAGTTTTCAGAGCAAATCCTGTCTACAATCGGCGCATTCTCCGAGGCGGCGCTGATCGGGGGCGCCCATCATGAACGGCTGGACGGGAAAGGCTATCCGCGTGGTTTAACGGCGGACAATATTCCGATGGAGGTCCGGATAGTTTCGACGGCGGATGTCTTTGACGCTCTGACCGCCGATCGACCCTATAGAGCCGCTATGCCGATTGCCAAGGCACTCGCGATTTTGTGGGAAGATGCGGGCAATTCTCACGATCCGATCTGCATTGAGGCCCTTCAGCGTGCGTTGGCCAGAGTCGAATTGGGAGACAGCAAAACAAGATCTTTTTCGGTACCGGTGCAAACCACGCCGCAAGTTGCATAGCCGCCTATTTCGACTAAGAGTGGCTCCAGACCAGAAAGCGATTTTTGCTATGGAGGTGGTGCCAGTCGTATCTAGGGCACCGCCGTTTGTCAGAGAGGCCACCACAAAAACACGCCGGTCACGATCAGCACTACGCCGAAGCCGGCCGCGACTTCAATCAGCCGATCGCCGACCGTTCCAATCAGAAGTGTTCCATGGATGGCGGCCCTCCAGCACAGGATGGACCGCGACCAGGGTCCCGTTCTCGAAGATGCGTAGCTCGTTGGCAAGCGAGTGGACTTCGACCAGCCTGCTACGGGTCGCATCCGGGACGCTGTAGGAATTGCCGCCGACGCTGACCATGCCTTCGCGCGAGATGCGGCGCTCCAGCTTCAACACCGCGCGGAACGGAGCCAAGGGCAGCGGTCGCAGATGCGGCCGTTCTTCGGCGAAGGCCTCGTTGACCACGCGCAGCGTCGTGGCATGGACCCGCGGATTGGCGACGGTATCGAGCCAATGGCGGAGTTGGGCGTTCAGGTCGTCGAGATTGCGGAAGGAGCGCGCCAGGAAGAAGTCCTCCCGGATATAGCGGAACGGCCGCTCGACCTTGCCTTTGGTCTTGGCGCGATAGGGTCGGCATGCCTTGGGGTGAAAGCCGTAATGGCGGGCCAGATCGACAAGTGCGCGGTTATAGACGATGCCCTCCGTCTGGCCTTCGCCGATGACCGCTGTCTTCATCCGGTCATAGAGTAGGCCTTCACGCGCTCGCGAAGATACGTGGCGAACGGGTCGATCACCGCGGCTCTCGGCTTCCTGGGGCCGTAGGCCGGCGCCTCCAGCCCTCGCTCGATATACTTGCGCACCGTCTTGCGATCGATGCCAGTCTGCCTGGCGATCGCCGACACCGACAGACCTTGTCGATGCAAATCCAGGATCATGATTGTCTCCCTCAGCTTGATCACCAACATTCCCCTCCCGACCATCGGGAGGAGTATTGGCGATGCCGCGCCGCCGGTCTTCCGGGGCGCGCCCCGGAAGACCGGCGGCGCACTCAAACTGGGGAAGATTCAAACGGTGCTTTTGGGGAGTATTGATCCGGTGATGACAGGCATGGAGGTAGACTTCCTCGTATTTGATCGAACGCCAGAGCCGCTCGACGAAGACATTGTCTCGCCACGCACCCTTGCCATCCATCGAGATGGCGATCTGTGACCTCTTCAGCACGGCGGTGAAGTCGATGGAGGTGAACTGCGATCCCTGGTCGGTATTGAAGATTTCCGGCCTGCCATGACGGGCAAGTGCCTCCTCCACCGCCTCGATGCAGAAGGCTGCTTCCATCGTGATCGACAACCGCCATGACAAGACCTTCCGGCTGAACCAGTCCACGACGGCGCACAGATAGACAAATCCCCGCGCCATGGGGATGTAGGTCAGGTCCATTGCCCACACCTGATTGGGCCGAGTGACTGCCAGCTTTCGTAGGAGGTAGGGATAAATTTTGTGCCCTGGCGCTGGTTTCGAGGTGTTCGGGCGGCGGTAGATCGCCTCGATGCCCATCTTCTTCATCAGCGTGGCGACGTGTCGCCGCCCGGTCTCCAGACCTTCTCCTCTCAAGAGCCCTTGCAACATCCGACTTCCGGCAAAGGGGTAGTCGAGATGCAATTCGTCAATCCGGCGCATAAGGGCCAGATCGCCGTCAGACACCGGACGAGGCAGATAGTAGACGCTGCCACGGCTGAAGCCGAGAAGCTTCGCCTGGCGCACGACGGATAGCTTGTGCTCGCGGTCGATCATTTCTTTCCGCCCAGCAATCCCGCCTTGCCGAGCGCACCGGATAAAAAATCGTTCTCCAGTGTCAGTTCGCCGATTTTCGCGTGCAGCGTTTTGACATCGATGGTCGGACCCGACGGCTCCGCTTTCGTTTCATCGCCGAACACACCTGTCGCCCCCTCAAGGAGCTGGTCTTTCCATTGCTTGATCTGGTTGGCGTGCACATCGAACTGCTGGGACAACTCCACCAGCGTCTGCTCACCTCGGATGGCGGCAAGTGCCACCTTCGCCTTGAAAGCCGGGCTATGGTTCCGGCGCGGTCGTCTCGTCATGGTCTCTCCTGTTCCCGGCATCTAAGCCGAAGTCAGGCAGAAACTCCACTTATCCCCGCTGTGCAGATTTCCCGAGCCAGCTCTCTCAACTAAGAAGCCGGCAGACGCCGCCATTCCGGCACCGCTTGCTGTGCGTAAATTTTCCCGCGTCGGCGATTGCGCAAGGTTCCCTGTCGGCCTTGCGCGATCGCCGTGTTAGCCCCGGCTCCCGGTGAACCGGGGCTAAAACGGCGTCAATTCCCGGCAGTTTGACCGCGAATATCCTCGAATGCCCGGGCGGTATCGAGAAGGAGGGCTTCCGCATGCGGGCGGGCGGTGAGCATCAGGCTGGGCGCGATGCCGGCGCTTCGCTCGCATGGCAGCGCGATCGACGGCCAGCCACTGAGATTGGCCACCCACTGGTAGCAGACCATGGCGTCGAGCACCGACATCTCGCCGCTGCCTGCCTGCACGGTTTCGACATCGCGCAGCGGCGGGGCGACCGGCAGGGTCGGATTGGCGACGATGTCGATGCCGCGCAGGTCGTCGAACAGACGCGCGCACCATTGCCGGCGATAGCGCTGGGCATCGAGATATTCGAAGCCGCTCAGACAGATGCCGGCCAGGAGACTGGGGCGAATGGCCGGGTCGATGGCTTCAGGGGCATCGCGGAGATTGCCACGATGATAGGCGGCCGATTCCGCCAGCATCACCACCAGCCAGGCGCGATAGCCCTCGTCCAGATCGGCATAATCGAACTCCCTGATAACGGCGCCATACTCCTCCAGCCGCTGCATGGCGCGCAGGAAGCCGGCGAGCGTGGCGGCATCGGCGCGTTCCACCAGATGGCGTGGCACGCCGATGCGCAGACCCTTCAGCACCGATTGCGAAGTGCCGGCCGCAAGGCGCGCGCCCATCGCGGCCTGTAGCAGCAGGCGCACATCATCGACACAGGTCGCCATCGGGCCGAAATGATCCAGCGACCATGCCTGCGGAATGGTGTTGCGGGCATCGATAAGGCCATAGGTCGGCTTGAGACCGACGAGATCGCAGCAGGCTGCGGGAATGCGGATCGACCCGCCGGTATCCGAACCGATGCCGGCCGGCACCATGCCGGCGGCGATGGCCGCCGCCGTGCCGCCGCTCGATCCGCCGGGAATGCACTCGGGCGCCCGCGGATTGATGACGCTGCCGAAACGCCGGTTGGCGCTGCTGACGCCGAAGGCATATTCATGCATGTTGTTCTTGCCGACGATCACCGCGCCGGCCGCTGCCAGCCGCTTGATCAGCGGTGCATCGTCGCCGGTCATGTGATGCTCGAGAATCGAGCTGCCGGCGGTGGTGGGGGCATCGCGAGTGGCGACAATATCCTTGACCGAGATCGGAATGCCATCGAGCGGGCCGAGGCGCTGGCCTTCTCGCGCGCGCGTGTCGGCGGCCTGGGCCTGTCGGCGGGCGCTCTCTTCCATGATCGAAATGAAGGCGCGGATGTCGCCGTCCTGCCGAGCGATGATGTCGAGGCTCGCATCCAGCAGTGCGCCTGCAGTCACGTCGCGGGAATCGAGCCGCGCCGAAAGGGTGGAAATCGTATCCAAGGGTCAGCCTGCCGGGTCGAAAGGAGAGGCTTCCGACTGCACCGGAAAGAACTGCGTGGCCGGGTCGTCGCCGATGGGCCGGCCGGTGCCGAAGGGCCTGCGGGCCACGTCCAGCAAGGTTTCGATAATTCGCCGTTCCTCGTCCGTGGGACGGTAGGCGGTTACTTCGGCGAGCCGCTGTTCCATCGGGCCGGGCTGCGGCCGTACGTTGGTCATTTCATATATCCTTCCCTGATTCCGGCGCTCCGCCATCTGTAGGGGCGCGCTGTGCGGCGAAGCCGCCGCCCCTGTCGCGCGCGAAGATGCCGCAGACGGAAAAACGCCGTCGTTCAATTGGTTTCGCAGAGCTATCCGGTTGCGGCGGCATTGCTATATTACCTCGCGGTTCTTGTCCGCGTCCACCATAAAGCGGGCGAGTAATTTTCTATACGCCAATTTGCAGCTGCATTGGGATCCAAGGCGGAGTGAAACCCTAGCCGAACTGTGACCGACGGGCAGGAAGCTGTTGTTCTCAAACAGATCGATAACCGCCAGCGCCTGTTCACGCTCGATGCGAGGGTCTCGGCGGCCAACCGCGACATCACAAAGACGGGCCTCAGCGGGGTTCATCGCACCGCTTCTCTCAGATCGCTTCTGCCATGCTAAGCCTCTGCCGATTGATTCTAGACCCCATGGCTTCGGTCGTAACCGTTCACCTGTGGCTGTTTCCATCCCCGGGGCAAAGCCTTTGCCCGGTAGATATCAGCGACCAGCGGATAGCAGGCCGCGGAATCAGATGAATGCTCCGCCGAGCAATCGCCGCCAGGGCAGGCCGACATTGCGCCGAGGAGATCGATCTCGGCAAAGAACTCAAGATAATCGCCTGGCCGAACCGGACTCGCCTTCATGAAGTACTGGCTGTCAACGGCCGACTTTTGCTCCGCCCCGTGGCCGGTTTTTACTCCGCCGTTGACACCCGACATGTCATTTATGGAGGCACCATTCCCACAGGTTGAGACTTCCGGGGCGGTGGTGATGCGGCAGTGCGGATCACACAATTTATTGAGTCATCAAAACACTGTGTTGACAATTTCCTCGGAGTACGGTTCTTTACCTAAATGTTTAGGTTTGGCGCGCCGGGAGGATGTAGTGGCACGTTCGACGATGCGCGACATCAGTCGCGTCACTGGATTTTCGGTCTTTACCGTGTCGCGGGCCTTGAGTGGGGGCGATGGCGTCTCCGAACAGAGCCGCGAGCAGATCCTCAAGGCGGCGCGCGACCTCGGCTATGTGGTGAACCGGGCGGCGCAGGAATTGCGGCGTGCCAAGCGGGATTCCGTCGCGGTCATCACGGCGAGTACGTCCAACTCCTATTATCTCGACCTCATGGGTGGTATCCAGCAGGCGCTGGCTCCGTCCGAATGGACAGTGGTCATCGGCGACGTGGCGGTGGATGGCGCCTATGACGCGCGGCTCGAGGCGCGCATGATTCAGCGGCTGATCGAATCCCGCACGGCCGGGGTGATTTCCACGTTGACACTGCAGCCTGCGCACACTGATCTTCTGGCGAAATGGGATATTCCGGTCGTGTTCGTCGACTCGTCCCCGCCGCCGGAAGCCGCTCATTTTCCGAGCGTGACGACGAACAACCACGAGGCCAGCCTCGTCGTGGGGCAGCATCTGGCCGAACACGGCTACAAGGACTGGCTGTTTCTCGTCTATCCCTCGAAATGGTCATCGCGCTTCGGGCGCGAGAGCGGCCTTCGCGAGGCGGCGCGCCTGCATGGCGTCAACCTCGTCGTGCTGGAGACCGCCAACGACGCGGCCTCGGCCCGCGAAACGCTCGCCCGGCAACTAGACGGCCGCGCCGGCCTGCCGCGCGTGGTGATCGCCGGCAACAACCCGCTGCTGCTCGGCGCGATGGGCCTCCTGAGGGAGCGTGGGATACGCATTCCCGACGACATGGCCGTGGTCGCCTATGACGAGTTCGCCTGGTCGGCGCTTACCGATCCGCCGATCACCTTGCTCAACGAGCAGAGCGAGGAAATCGGCCGGCGCGCGGCGATGATGCTGCGCGATATCATCGAGGGACAGGAGGCGGCCGAGCGCAAGGGCAAGTCCCCGAGCCCGGTCTACCTGCCCGAGCACCGCCAGCAGGTGCCGGCGAAACTGACGCTGCGCGGCTCGTGCGGATGCGTCGCGCAGGACGGCGACGTCGTCAAGAAAGGATCCTTCCTGGCGGCTTGAACGGTTCCCCTGCCGGGAAGGGCAAGATTCCCGCGATCAACCTAAACGATTAGGTGATTCGCCGGCGCATGAAATCGCGGTGATCGTCGCGATCCGATCGTCAAGGAGGCTGTCCGTCACATCACGGCGGACGATCAAATGGAGGAAACCATGCAATTCAAACCCTATATGCGGCTTGCCGCGACGGTATCGATGTTCGCCCTCGGCGGCCTGCTCCTGGCCCAGCCGGCGGCCGCTCAAGAGGCGCCGAAAAAGATCGAAAAGATCGGCCTGATGGTGCAGGACATGTCCAACCCGTTCTTCTCGGCCATGACCAAGGGCGCGGAAGATGCGGCCAAGGCGATCGGCGCGACCGTCAACACGCAGGATGCGCAGCTCGACCTTGCCAACCAGAACACCCAGATCGACGCCTTCATCCAGCAGGGCGTGAACCTCATCGTCATCTCCGCCGTGGATGAAGCCGGCATCGAACCCGCCATCCTGCGCGCCAAGGAAGCCGGCATCATCGTCATCGCCGTCGATACCCCGGCCAAGGGCGCCGATGCCGTGGTCATGACCAATGCGGTGCAGGCGGGCGAGCGTTCCTGCGATTATCTCTTCAAGCAGATGGGCGGCAAGGGCGAGGTGCTGCTGGTGGACGGCACGCCGATCCAGACGATCATCGACCGCATCGCCGGCTGCAAGAACGTCGCCAAGAACTATCCCGATATCAAGATCGTCGGCCAGCAGGCATCCAAGAACGACCGCGCCTCGGGCCTTGCCGTCACCACCGACATGCTGACGGCCAATCCCGACGTCACCGGCATCTTCGGCATGAACGACCCGTCGGCGCTGGGCGCGGTCCTTGCCGTCGAGCAGGCCGGCAAGGCCGAGACGATCAAGGTGACGGGCGTCGACGGCAGCCCCGAGGCGGTCGAGGAGCTGAAGCGCGAAGGCTCGCCCTTCATCGGCACGGCGACGCAGAACCCGGCCGAAATGGTACGCCAGGCCGTCAAGGTGGCGGAAGCCATGGCCGCCGGCAATCCGCCCACTGAGAAGACGATCCTGATCGAGAGCGTGCTCGTCGACCGGCAGAACGTCGCCCAATATCCCGGCTGGTAAGACGCGAAGCGCTCAGCCCGGCCGGAAGCGATTTCTCCCCCGCTTCCGGCCCCCCACACGAGGCACGATGACATGTCCCATCATCCCCTTTTGACCCTTGAAGGCATTTCCAAGCGGTTCGGCGCTACGCTCGCGCTGAACGACGTGCGCTTCGATCTGCGGGCAGGCGAGGTCCATGCGCTCATGGGCGAGAACGGCGCCGGGAAATCGACGCTGATGAAGATTCTCGCCGGCAATATCGAGCGTGATGCCGGTGCGATCCGCATCGACGGGCAGGCGGTCGATATCCGCTCGCCGCGTGATGCCGCCCGGCACGGCATCGCCATCATCCATCAGGAATTGAACACGGTGCCGGAGATGACGGTCGCCGAAAACCTGGCGCTGGGTCGTGAGCCCAAGACCCGTTTCGGCATGCTCGACCGCGCGCTGATGGAAAAGGACGCGCGCGACAAGCTGGCGCGCATCCATTGCTCCATCGATCCGCGCCGCAAGCTCGGCTCGCTCAGTGTCGGCATGCAGCAGATGGTCGAGATCGCCCGCGCCGTCGGCGAGAATGCCCGCGTTCTGGTGCTCGACGAGCCGACCGCGGCCCTGTCGCGCGCCGAGGCGATCGAGCTCTACAAGCTGATCGACCAGATGCGGGCGGCCGGCGTCGGCATGATCTACATCTCCCACCGCATGGAGGAAGTCTGGCGGCTTGCCGACCGCGTCACCGTCTTCCGGGACGGCACCTATGTCGGCACGGGGACGCGCGAGGAGATCAGTCCGGCGGACGTGGTGCGCATGATGGTCGGCCGCACGGTCGCCGATCTCTATCATCACGAGCTGCGCGTCGCGGGGCGCCCGTTGCTGACGGTGAAAGGTCTCGCAGGCGCCGCCGTCGGTCCGGTGGACCTAACGGTCCATGCCGGCGAGGTCGTCTGCATGGCGGGCCTCATCGGCTCCGGCCGCACCGAGGTCGGCCGGCTGATCTTCGGCGCGGATGCGCGCATGCAAGGCCATGTCGAGATCGGAGGACGCGTGAGCGCCCCGGCCGATCCGACCGAGGCGATTGCCGACGGCATCGGCATGGTGCCGGAAAACCGCAAGGAAGAGGGCCTCTTCCTCGACCACAGCGTCGAGGACAATGTCGCCATCAGCTCGCTCGATCGTTTCGTCTCGACAGGCGTCATCCGCAGGCGGGAGCGGCGCGCAGCCGTGCTCGGCGAGATGGAGCGGTTGCGGCTCAGGCTGAATGCCGTCGACCTGCCGGTCAAGGCGCTGTCGGGCGGCAACCAGCAGAAGGCGGCACTCGCCCGCTGGCTGCTGCGCGATTGCGACGTGCTGATCCTCGACGAGCCGACACGCGGCGTCGACATCGGCGCCAAGCGTGAAATCTACGAACAGATCGATGGCCTTGCCCGCGCCGGCAAGGCGATCCTCGTCATTTCCTCCGATCTGCCGGAGGCGATCGGCATCAGCGACCGCCTGCTCGTCATGCGCGAGGGTCGCATCGTCGCCGAACTGGAATCATCTCGAACCTCCGAAGAAGACGTCATGCTGCATGCCACCGGCACGGCGGCGCGCGCAGCAAATATGGGAGAGCAAGCATGAACAGCGAAGAGACCAATGCGATGACCCCGGCAAAGCCGGCGCGCGAACCGTTCGACTTTGCCCGCTGGTGGGACCGCGTCGGCATCCTGATGGTGCTGGTGGCGCTCGTCCTGCTTATGGCGATCATCGCCCCGAATTTCAACCGCGTCGATAACCTCCTGAACATCGCCCGCGCGATCTCCATTAACGCGATCCTCGCGGCGGGCATGACCGTGGTCATCCTGACGGGCGGAATCGATCTGTCGGTCGGCTCGACCGTCGCCGTATCTGGCGTGGTCGCGGTGATCGCGGCCATTGCCGGCGTGCCGGCGCCGCTCGCCGTATTGCTCGGCATGGCGGTCGGGGCGCTCTGCGGACTCGTCAACGGCTGGCTCACCGCCTATCTCGCGCTCGCGCCGTTCATTGTGACGCTCGGAACCATGACCTTCCTGCGCGGCCTTGCCTATACGATCACCGACGGCCAGCCGATCGTCTCCTCCAGCCTCAATTTCCGCGACCTGGGCAACGGCTATGTCGGCCCCATCCCGGTTCCCGTCATCGTCATGGTGGTTGTCTATGCGGTGATCTGGTTCGTGCTGGAACGCACGCGCTATGGCCGGCACGTCTATGCCGTCGGCGGCAATGCGGAGGCGGCGAAGCTCGCCGGCGTCAGGGTCAAGCGGGTCATCACGTCCGTCTATGTGCTGGCCGGCGCCTGCGCGGGGCTCGCCGGCGTGATCTTCGCCGCTCGTGTCATCTCGGCCCAACCGACGGCGGGTACGGGATACGAACTCGATGCCATCGCCGCCGTCGTGCTCGGCGGCACCAGCCTTGCAGGCGGGCGCGGGCGCATCGTCGGCACGCTGATCGGCTCGGTCATCCTCGGCGTTTTGAGCACCGGCCTTATCCTGCTCAACGTGCAGTTCTTCACCCAGCTTCTCATCAAGGGCGTGGTGATCATCCTTGCCGTCGCCATCGACAGCCTCAAGCAGCGCCCGTTGTTCCTGCGTGCCGGCGGGCCGAAGACGCCGGCGAAATCCTGATCCTTTCCGGAGATATTCCCATGGCCCATTCCATCCTGATCACCGATCCGCTCGAGGGCGCCCGCGATCATGAACCCGTCGTGTTTTCGGTCAAGGCAGAGCTTGCCGAGCCGCTCTGGTGGGCGCGCGACGACAAGGGCGAGCGGGTGCTCTGCCAGCGCCTGCAAAGCGCTCCCGTGCACGGCGAGACGCGCTTCATCTGCGTGCTCAGCTTCACCGGCACCTGCCGGCTGACGCTGGAGGAACCGTGCCAGCCGTCCGAAACGCCGGCCGGCATTACCGCGCTCGCGGGCAGGGAAGCAGATTGCTTCGTACGCCTCGATACCGGCGCCTTCGACCTCGAACTGTGCGCGGGCACCGCCCAGGGCCTCGGCTCCTCGAAATGGGGCATCCGGCATTTCAAGGCGCTGGCGGACGGCTTCGAGCTGCTGCCATCCGGCAACAATGCCATCGGCGGCTTCTACGGACCGTTCTTCACGCCGGAAAACGGGCTGATCAACCCGCCGGAACACACCAGGGTGCGGATCGAAACAGTCGAACAGGGACCCGTCCTGCACCATTATCGCATGCACGGCCTCATTCCGGACGGGCTGCTGGAGGAGTTGAAGGGCAAACGCTTCGCCATCGACTGGAAATTCACCTACGACACGCCCTGGTTCCAGCGCCGCTATGACGTCGACCCGTTCCAGACCGTCATCAACGGCCGCTCCGTGACAAACAAGATCACGGTTGGCGACGAATTCGAGGGTGGCAAGGGCGAACTGGTCTTCGACCGCTTCGCCGCCTTCGGCGGGACACGGTACCGGGCGGGCGATCCCTATGCCGGCGAACTGGTCGACATGGTCGCCGACACGGTGGCCAACTCGAAGAACCAGAGCCAGAAGTTCGAGGAATTCCGCGCCCATCTCGCGGATATCGAATCCGCCCATTGGGACCTTTATTGGCGGCTCTTCTGCATCTGGGAGGGCGTATTGGGCGAGGCGGAGTTGCGCGAACGGCTCGCCAGGGTGCGCGTCGCCTCCCATGTGAAGGCTGATCTGGGCGATCGGCCGTGGATCCTGACGGGCCAGCCGGTCGACGTTTCCGCTGTGCCGCACGAGACAATCTTCCCCGGCCCGGCGGATAAGACCGTGGAATATCACGAGGCGAGCGGGCGGGCGATGATCTGGTGGACGTCCAAGCCCTCGGGCGCCTTCCAGATCGTCCAGAGGCGCCAGTCCGGCTGGGTGAACTGGGGCAGCAACGGCGAGAACGAATGCCCCGAACTGCCCGTCGGCGTCGATATCAAGACCGCCTACGGTCCCTTCGCCGACCGTTGGGAAACGGTCGCGTTGCAACTCGAAACGCCCCCTCGAGCCGACGGCTAGCCTAGCCTCGGCCATTGACGTCCGGATGGGCGACGACGGTCACCGCTGCTGCTGCCGGAACGGTCTTTTCCGGGCCGGCACCGCCGACCGTCTTGAGGTCGGCGAAGGCGCGGTCGAAATGGCGCAGCGACGCGGCAAGGCATGCGCGCTGCCAGTCTGCGTCTTCGGGAATGAAGGCGGCGCGCAGGGTTTCCTTGATCCTGCCGCCGAGCGGTGTGTCGACCTTGCCGAACAGGTGAAGCCAGTTGTCGGCCTGCACTGCGTCCGAAACGGTGGCGCCATCAAGCGTGCCGCATTCGACCACAAGCGGCAGGACACGGGCCTTCGGCAGCGCGGTTCGCACGGCCGCCGAAACATAGCCGGTCGCGGTCGCGGCAATGCCGGTATCCGTTGTTGCGTTTGCGCCGGTGACGACGATGGAAAGGGCAGGGCCGAAGATGCCGCGTCCCCAATCCAGGCCAGCATGCTCGCTTTCGGCGACGGACAGCAGCGCCGGATAGCCATAGGGACCAGCGCCCGTGTGCAGGTCGAAAACGACGACCTCGGTCGCCTGCTGCGCAAAGGTCGTGAGGATGTCGATCAGGGTGCGGTTGGACCACACAGGGCCGTCGCCGCCATAGAACAATCCATCCGGAAAGTCATACTGACCGGCTTCGATGATCGGAGCGAGGCCGGCATAGCCGCCGGACCGCCGCTTGGCCTCCTCATAGGTCTCCACGGCCGTGTCGTGTGCCGGTCCTTCCAGCACGGGACAGACGAGCGCGCCGTGCAGCGTGCCATAGCGCTCGTTTTTTGGCGGCGCTTTTTGCCAGTCGATGAAGTTGCGGTTGAGGTCGACATTGTCTTCATTCAACCGGCGCGACCACGCGGTGCCCCAGGGGTTGATGAGGTGGATGGCGAGGACGGCGGTATCGTCGGGAAGCTGCCAGGGCGTGTTCTGGGAGAGCCAGGCGGTCTGGCAGGCCGAACCGAACGGACCTTCGACCCCGTGGGTGCCGGAAATCAGCACCATGAGCTTGCGGGCATCCTCGCGTCCGAGATAGGCGACATCGGTCGCAAGCCGCTCGCCATCAGGGCCATGCAGCGGGTGCAGATACTCGACGAGGCTCGCCCCGGCGGTGCGTGCCGCGGCGAGGAACCGGGTACGCAGAGCGGAATAGTCGCCGGAAAACAGACCGGATGGCGTCAATGAGGACATGCGATGGGGCTCCCGGTTCGCTTTGGGCAGACTTGCGTTTGCGCTCATGGTTCGTTCCCTCGGGCCGTGGATCGGCCCCTGTTCTGTCTTGTCTGATCGGGGCGGCGCTGCAGCGCGTCACTCCGTGGCGAGAGCGCTCAGCGCCTCGATGAAACGGTCGTTTTCGGAGCGGCTGCCGATCGTCGCGCGGATGAAGGTTTCGTAGCCGGCTTCCTTCCACGGCTTGATGATGATCCCCTTCGACAGGAAGTGATCCAGCGCCGCCCGGCTGTCCCAGCCGACATCGATGAAGAGGAAGTTCGTCTGCGATCCGGCGACGCGAAAGCCGAGGGCCGCGACGCGCTGGGAGACCCGCTGCCGTTCCTGCTTCAGTGCGGCGACCGATGCGTGCATCCACGCTTCGTCCTCCAGCGCGGCAAGGGCGGCAGTCTGCGCGGCGGCATTGACGTTGAACGGCGTCTTGGCCGCGGTCATGGCGCGCGCCAGGCGCAGGTCCGACGTCACGGCATAGCCGACACGCAGACCGGCAAGCCCGTAGGCCTTGGAAAAGGTCCGCAGCACCACCCAGGCGAGATCGGTCTTTGCGAGGGCGGCAAGCCCGTCGGGAGTGTCGTCGTCGGTGAACTCGAAATAGGCCTCGTCCAGCACGAGCAGCGTTTGTGGCGGAACCGCCGAGAGAATGCGCGTGAGACCGACACGGTCGAGCGCCCGCCCGACGGGATTGGACGGCGACGAGAGGAAGAAGATCGCCGGTTTGCGCGCAAGCATGGCGACGATTGCGGGGATGTCGAAATCCAGGTCCGCCCGCATGTCAACCTTCTCGACCCGCGCGCCGTTGGCGAGCGCCTCGATCTCGTGCAGGCCGAAGCCGGGACAGAGCGTCGCGACGAAAGCGTCGGGACGAAGAATGGCGCGGCACACGGCGGCAATCATTTCCTCCGAGCCGTTGCCGACGACAATGCGGTCCGCGGGAACGTCGAGCTTGTGGCTGAGGGCCGTGCGCAGCGCCGTGCAGGCCGGGTCGCAATACCGCGCCGGATTGAGGCCGGCGAGGGCGGCGGCAACCTTCGGCGAACAGCCATCCGGGTTCTCGTTGCTGGCAAGGGCGGCGATGTCCTGCCGGCCGCTGTGTTTCTGCGCGGCGGCGATATTCATGCCGGCATTGTAGGGCGGCAGCCCGGCGACATGCGGATTGAGCGGAATTTCGTCTCGGAGCATTTTCGTCACGGGTTCTCCTTCGGGTGGCGAGGCACCCCCGGTTCAGGCAGCAGCCTCTTGGTCACCGTCGCTACAGATCGAGCACGAGCGAGGATTTCGGCCGGGTACAGCACAGCAGCACCCGATCCTTCGGCATCACGTCGAGCGGCTCCTCGAAATAGTCGACCTCTCCGGAAACGAGGCCCTGTTCGCAAGTTCCGCAGACCCCCGCCCGGCAGGAGAATTCCGGCTCGATGCCTTGTCTCTCCAGGAAGGCGAGGATGGATTCACTCGTGTTGTCCCAGGCGAGCCTGCGCCCGGATTTCTGGAGGACGATATGCGGTCCATCGCCTGCGGGGGATTGGTCAGCCGCCGACGGTTTCACGGGTTGCGGTGTTGTATGCGCGGCTTCCGTGAGAAGGCTTGCCGGGCCGAAGAATTCATAAGCGATGCGTTCCTTGCGGATGCCGAGGCCGGTGAGGATGCCATAGAGCGCCTGCATGAAGGGCGGCGGGCCGCACATGTAGATGTCGTAGTCGTCGAGCGGCAGAAGCTCTTGGAGCGTGGCGCGCGTCAGGAACCCTTCGGAATGGCACCGCACTGCGTCGAGTTCGGCGCTTTCCGCAAAACGGTAGCAGAAATGCACGGTGATGCCGGGCCTGAGGGCGGCAAGCTGTTCGACTTCGCTGCGCAGGGCATGGACGGCCCCGCTGTCGCAGGCGTGGATGAACCAGACGGGACGGTTGCTTTCCCGTGCCAGCACATCGAGCATCGAGACCGTGGGCGTCAGCCCGACGCCGCCGGAAAGCAGCACGACGGGCCGGCTGCTGGCGGTGTCCAGCTTGAAGGCGCCGCGCGGCAGGTCGATTTCGACGACGGCGCCGGGCTCGATCTCGTCATGCAGCCAGCACGAACTCACACCCGCCGGCACGTCCCGCGACGGTGCGGCCTCACGCTTCACGGTGATCCGGTACGTGCCTTCCTCGCGCGGCGACGAGGAGACCGTATAGTTGCGCAGGACATGGCCACCCTTGCCGTCGGGAACCCGTATCGTGAGGAACTGTCCGGCCTCGAACGGCCGCCAGTGCTGCCGGTCGAGAGGGGCAAGTCGGAAAGATGTGATGGTGGTGCTTTCACGCACCTTCGAGATCACCTCGAAGTGGCGGAAGCGCGAGGCCGCGGCGTCCAGCATTCGGGCGATCCTTACTCAGCCGCCGCGGTGGCAGGCCCGGCTTGCGCCTCGGCGGCGATCATCTGGGCGAGCTTGCGGCGGAAGCGCATCGGGCCGACGTCGATCTTCAGGTCGAGGTTCGGCGTCTGCATGTTCGCCATGCCGTGATGGACCGCTTCCAGCACGACACGATCCTCCTCGAAGGCGCCGCGTACGGACTTGGCGAAGCTCTCCGAGACCTTGGGATCATTCGGCGCGAAATTGCGCATCTGGAACCAGTAGTATTTGGTGCGGTTCTCGTCGACCGGCGTCATGAAGTTGTAGCTGTCCATAAGGAAGGTGTTTTCCGGCAGCGCGCGGCCCTCGCCGCCCGTATGGGCCGGTGCGAAGATCGCCTTGATGATGGCGTTGCTCGGATAGCGGACCTCATAGTGCTGCTTGCGGTCCGTATTGCCCTCGAACTGCAGGAAGGGGGCATAAAAGGGCGCCGGTTCGGAGTCGATCATCCAGCGCCAAACGGTCACTCCATCGTCCTTCACGGTCGTCTCCAGCGGCGTTTCCTCGCAGGCCGAGCTTGCGAAGGACGACTGATGGACCCAGGCGACGTGGGACGGATCGAGCAGGTTGTCGGTCATGTAGAGGTAGTTGCAGTTGAGCGTCATCGACTCGCCGCGATTGATGCCCCAGGCCGGGTCATCGAAATATTCGACCTCGAAAATCTCCTTCGGGTCCGCCTTGTCGGCATCGCCCATCCATATCCAGAGCAGGCCGTAGCGCTCGTGGACGGGATAGGACCGCACCTTGGCAACATGGGGAATGCGCTCTGCACCCGGGACACGCGTGCAGGTGCCCGAACAGTCGAAGGTCAGACCGTGATAGCCGCATTCCACGTCGTCGCCCTTGATGCGGCCCATGGAGAGCGGCAGCTTGCGATGGGGACAGGCATCTTCGAGCGCGGCCGCGCTTCCGTCCTGCTTGCGGTAAAGCACGATGTTTACACCGAGGATGGTGACGGGCTTCAGCTCGCGGCTAACCTCGTGATCCCAGGCTGCGACGTACCAGGCATTCTTGAGAAACATCTCGCTCTCCTTGCGTTTTGATAAGCGAATGTTCGTTGTTTTCCCGGCGCCAACAAGTTGCCAGCTGCTGCGTTCTATTTTAGAAAATCTAAATTGGGATACGTCGCGGGAGGAATGCGTAACGATGTCGAACCCGTCCTTGCGCGGCTTGCAGGCCTTTGAAGCCATTGGACGATGCGGCTCGGTGAGTGCTGCCGCGGAAGACCTCGGCGTGTCGCCGGGAGCCGTCAGCCAGCTGGTGCGCAATCTGGAGCAATGTCTTGGATTGACGCTTCTGGAGCGGCGCGGCCGGCGGGTGGAATTATCATCCTGGGGGCGGCTGTATTATCGCGAGGTCGCGAAGGGTTTTCAGCAGCTTTCCCACGCCGCCAATGTCCTGACGCGTGCGCGCAACGAAAGCAGCATCGTGCTCAGCGCCCTGTCTTCGGTCGCCAGCCGTTGGGTCAGCCGCAAGATCTTTGATTGGCAATCGCTCTGTCCGGGCTCGAACGTGCGCATTCTCGGCCAGGAGCAGGAGCCCCGCCTCGGCGCGGAAGAGGTGGATTTCCGCATCACCTACGGCCGGCGCTCCTACGCCCACGAACACGTGGCGGCTCTGTTCACAGACTGGGTCGTGCCGGTCTGTTCGCCTGCGCTCATTGCAAACGGCGCTCCGCGCTGTCCGCAGGACATCCTCACGTTTCCACTGCTCAATGTGGAATGGGAAGCGGACTACAAGGCGTCGCCGCAATGGAAGGATTGGGCAAGCCTTATCGATGCCGATGGCCGGCAGACCTTTTCCGGCCTTTCTTTTACCCTCTCGAGTAGCGCCATCGACGCGGCCGCCAATGGGCGCGGATTTGTACTTGCACAGGTTTCCATGGTGCAGGACGAGATTGCCTCGGGCAGTTTGATCGTTCCCTTCGACATTCGTATGAAGCTTTCCGAAAGCTACTATCTTGCCTGGGACAGGACCGCTCTTGAAAAGCCGTTCGGCCAAAGGTTCCACAAATGGCTCCTCGGAATTGCCAGGCAACAGGATCAGTATTCGGCGCCAGCACTTCCAGCAGCCGTCGCGTCATTGCCTTGAAGGGAGGCGTCGCCTTAACCGGCTGGTGCGGATCGAGGCAATAGTCTATCGGCATGACTGACGATGCGTCCGCCCGATACAAACGCCACCGCTTTCCAGCCGAGATCATCGCGCATGCGGTATGGCTCTATTACCGGTTCCCGCTGAGCCTGCGCGATATCGAAGACCTGCTTGCCGAGCGCGGCATTGCCGTCTCGTTTCAGACCGTCTCAGAATGGACGACTAAGTTTGGCCTGAAATTCGCCCACCAACTCAAGCGGCGGTCGATCGGCAACTTGGGGGCGGAACAAGGTCTGTTCAAAATCCTGCGCTAAGCTCGAACGAACCCTGAACATCACGCGGCGCGGAGGATTTTTCTGGCAAGCCGCAAGGGCCTGAAGCCTTCGGACATCTGCTGCTCGGTGTCCCAGGAATAGATGCCGGTGAGATTTATGTGCTCCCAACTGAGGGGCGAGACGTGTTTCAGCAACTCGTCGGGGATATTTCGGCCTTGCTGGCGCAGATGAGCCGTTGCCCGGCTGAGATAGACGGTGTTCCAATGGACGATGGCGCTGACCACCAGGTTGAGACCGGAAGCTCGGAAGGCCTGGCTGTCAAAGGAGCGATCACGGATCTCGCCGCGCTCATGGAAAAAGACGGCGCGTTTGAGCTTGTGAGCGGCCTCGCCCTTGTTGAGCCCGGCCTGGCAACGCCGACGCAGTGCCGGGCTGGAATACCACTCGATCATGAACAGGGTGCGCTCGATGCGGCCGAGTTCGCGCAACGCTTTGGCCAGATCGCTGGACTTCGACGATGCGGAGAACTTCTTGAGGGTCGCCGACGGCGCGACGGTGCGCGTCGTGATCGACGCGGCAAGGCGCAGGAGTTCGTCCCAATGGTCCATGATGAGGGCGGTGTTGATCGGCACGCCGATATGATTTGCCAGCGCCGGATAGATATCGGCCTTCTCGAAGGTGTGCAGTTTCCGGTCCTTGATATTGCGAAGGCGCGGCGCGAAGCGCTTGCCGATCAGGCAGAACAGCGCAAAAACATGATCGCTGGCGCCGCCGGTATCGGTGAACAGCTCTTCGATCTCCAGAACCGTGTCGTGGTCGAACAGGCCGTCGAGCACATAGACGGCCTCGCTTTCGGTCGGGCTGATCGGCAGGATGCTGTAATAGCCGTATTGGTCGGAAAGCCCGCTGTAGAACTTCGAGCCCGGCTCGCTGCCATAATGCAGGTTGATGTCGCTGCGCCCTGCGGCCCGGTCACTGGCGCGGAAGAATTGCCCATCGGATGAGGCTGTCGTTCCGTCGCCCCAGATTTGCGCATGCGGATGGCGGGTATGGGCATCAGTGACGCAGGCCTGCGCGGCCCGATAGGTTTCGGAGCGGGCATGGAAGCTGCGCATCCAGCCGATCTGGTGGGCGCTGATCCCCTTCGACGCCCCGGCCATGCGTTTCGGGCCGAGATTCGTGCCGTCGGCAAGCACGCCGGCCAGCATGGCGGCGATGTTTTGCGGCGCATCTCCCGTCCGGACATGGGTGAACTGGTCGGCAAACCCGGTCCACTCATGCACTTCCCGCAGGAGATCGGGCACCTCGACAAGAGGATACATCTCCGTGATTTCGGCATTGATGGCTTCCGCCGCGGCGGGAATATCGCTGGTATGCGGCGTCACGATCAGCGTGCCGTTTTCCATCCTGACGCCATCGAGCTTGCCGAAACGGGCGCGCCAGGCCAGCCGTTTGAGGTTGACGTCCATCATCTCCCGGACGTCCGCGAGCCAGGCAGCGCAGTCGGTCTGGACACCGAGGCCAAGCTGATCTTGCCCCCTCAGGGCGACAAAGGTTGGCTTCGGCATGAGATCTTCGTCTATCGGCCGGAATGACCGGCTGCCCTCGACCCACACATCGCGCGAATGCAGCCGGTCCCGTAAATGAGCGAAGGTGGCGATTTCATAAAGCCGCCGATCCGGCTTGCCATCCTCGAAGACCAGTTTCCTTTCGTTCGCACCCAGATGGCCGACCGGCACATGATCCGGCAGAACACGGCGTCCCTCCACATAAAGCATTTTCAGGGTCGCGACCGCCGCAAGCAGCGGATCGTGCCGGCGGCGCGAGCGGAACGTGAATGCCTGAAGGAAAGCGCCGGCAAACTTGCGGATGTTTCCATGTTGCTCGGCCGCCAGCACCAGCGGCGAAGCGTTGGCGCTCTCCACCATCGCCTCGAGACCGGGCTTGATCTGCAGCAGCCGATGCCAGCCGACTTGCCGGTTTACCGTCTCGATCGCATCTTCATCGGCATCATTGGCGGCCTGCAAGGCAACGATCGTGTCGAGGAACAGCCACCGCAGGCCTGGCCGGAGCCGCAGGCGGTACCAATGCCGGTACGGGTGGCACGGGTGGTAACGGCGGCAGTTGGGGTACGGCAGGCGCAACAGGGGCCACGGGGAGTGCCGGTAACAAGACCGCCGGTACCGCCGGAAGCGCAGGCGGCGCGGCAGGCCGTGCCATTACCGGCAGCGGCTACACGGTCACCAACACCGGCAGCATCCTGGGAGCTTATTAGGCTCATCTCTCCTATCCTTTCGCCGCCTTGCCAGAGCGGGAGATTTGGCTAGGATGATGTGGTGGTTGCGGCGGTCCTTCCCCCCGCGAAGCCATCCCCGCATGAAGGATATGCCCCCGCTTCGGCGGGGGTCTTTTTTGAACGGCCTCGTCACACCTTTGCAAAAAAGGCCTTCCGCACGAGGGGCTTTCGTACCACCCCAAAAATTCCTGAATTTCGAGACATGGAACGATTGTCCGTGTCTTCCATTCCCTCTCCAAAGGAGTTGGCAAATGGCAAAATTCAAAACCGGCGACCATGTGACCTGGAACTCGGAAGCGGGGCATGTGAGCGGCACCATCACCAAGGTTCACGAACGCGACTTCGATTACAAGGGCCACCGGCATCGCGCCTCGGCGGATGACCCCCAGTACGAAATCAAGAGCGACAAGACCGACCACGTCGCCGCCCACAAAGAGGATGCCTTACGCAAGGTGAACTGATGGTCGCCGTGTTCACCACCATAGGCCACTCCAATCGTCCGCTGGAGGTTTTCACCGCTATGCTGCGGGAGGCGCAGGTGCGCCTTGTGGTCGATGTCCGTGCGTTTCCGCGCTCCCGCACCAATCCGGCCTATAACATCGAAACCTTGCCTGCGGAGCTGGCGGCGTTACAGATTGGTTATGCTCATATCCGCGCCCTGGGAGGCCGCAAGATCCGCCAGCGCGAGGTGCAGGAGTCGGTCAACGCATTCTGGCGCGAACGGAGCTTCCATAACTATGCCGATTACGCCCTTGGTGACGAGTTTGCCGAGGGACTGAACGAACTTGTCGTCTTGGGAAGCACTCAGCGGGTCGCTATCATGTGCTCCGAAGCCGTCTGGTGGCGTTGTCACCGGCGCATCATCACGGATTACCTCCTGTTAAGCGGCCATCCAGTGACCCACCTACTCAATCCGGGCCATCGCGACGAGGCGCGCGCGACACCAGGCGCACGGCGGACGGACGATGGCAAGGTGATTTACCCTGCGGAAGACGATACCCGCGCTGTTTCCTAATCAGCAACCTTTGCTTCAACGGGAAATTGCGCGCACCCGCATGAGTATGCCAATGTCGTGCAAAATGAAGACGCGCGGGGCATCACATGGGGCTGTTACGGATTCTGATCCGGTTGTTTGTCGGAAAGCGCAGGACATACCGGCCGAGGCACCGCGAGCGGCTTGTCGTCATTACCAGTCCCATTCCGCCGTCACCTGCGCCTATACCAACCGTCCTGCGGGGCCAGTGCTGGGTCGTCGATGGCGACACCATCGTGATTGACAAGACCCATATCCGGCTCGCAGGAATCGATGCGCCGGAACTCGACCACCCGTATGGTAAGCAAGCGAAGTGGGCGTTGGTCCAGCTTTGCAAGGGGAAAACGGTGACGGCCCGCATCCGGCCGGAACTGTCTTATGACCGCGTCGTGGCGGAATGCTCTCTCCCCGATGGACGCGACTTGGCGGCGGAGATGGTGCGCGCGGGCATGGCTCTCGACTGGCCCAAATTCTCAGGCGGGAAATACAGGCATCTTGAGGCGCCGGAGGCGCGCCGCAAGCTCTGGCGGGCGGACGCTCGCCAACGTGGCAAACTTAGAATGCAGAATGACTGCTAGTCTTGACGCAAATGGACACCAAACTGGCCCTCGGCTTCCCGGAACATGTCTTCGCGGAAGCACTCGCCCTAAAGGTCTCGACCGTAGGGGTCCGGCCGGTCGATGCCGTCGAGCAATTGCTGACGCAGACCCTGGTCCGGAATATGCACGATGCGGAGGTGCTGAAACTCCGCAAGCCGCCATCGGCACACATCCATGCGATGTACTGGAAAGACCGTTGGGCGTCGTTGGCCCACCTCGCCCAGTCCGGATACGAAACGTCGTACGTCGAGCTGAAGTTTTCGACGGCCGCAGACGCCGCAGTGGCAAACATCGTAGTCGAAGGATATGGTGTAGAATTAAAGTCCGTTGACTACGGCCCCGCCGGTTTTATGACCCATAGGCTCTGGTCTAAACAACTGCAGACCCAAACCAATCATATCCTACGGCTCAACCTCCTGCAGGTTCCTTCAAGTATATTTTCCATGACCATCGAGGCCTTGGATAAGATGCCCCCGCTTGAGCAGCCGTTTATCGCCAATCCGCGACCTGGGCCGCGACCTCCCGGATTTGAAATGGATGTTGAGGGCTTCGAGCTTGTGTCTTTCGACCACGTTCTGAGCGGTAAACGGCACTTCTGCTCGTGTGCGCGCATTGCTCACGAAAAGATGAAAAGCAAAGCCACAAGGGGAGGTACGCTGTCGAACCTCATGAATCGCCTGCTGGCGAACGTCGACTACCGGGAAGGCGTCTGCCACCTCTGCGTTGCCGACAGAGCAGGAGCGGAGGCGGCGGCAGACCTCTATGGCGATACCGTGCCGGAGTTTGTTGCCGCATACATCACCCAGATGATGCTGACGCATGGGATGGACAAAGCTACCGCGCGTTCGGACGTGCAGAAGACCCTTGGCCTTAGCCGGTGGGTGAGGGAGGCAGAGATGTACGGCCTGATCAAGAGGCTGTTTCCCGAAGAGGTTGTTTTGCGGGAGGCGTCTCCGGCCTGGCTGGGGCGTCAGCGCTTGGATGTTTATCTGCCAGCTCTCAACCTCGCGCTGGAGTACCAGGGGGAGCAGCACTATAAGGTGGTAAATGCTTTCGGCGGTGAGGCGGCGCTGCAACGCAACCTGGAACGTGACGCGCTCAAGAAGAGCTTGTGCATGGAAAATGGTGTGCACCTGGTCGAAGTCAGATTTGACGATCCCCTGACCTTACCGGCGCTGCGTCAAAGGCTCCAGCGCTTCCTGAAATCGGGGATTGTGGAAAAGTGACAGCTTCCCAACGCCAGTCCTCCCTTTCGATACAACGCTGGGTTTTTCAGTGTGACATTCTCGACGCCGATGCTATAGCTGTAGCCTCTGATTTCGTGGGGTTATGATGCGATTTTGTCTGGCCATTGCCCTTGTCGTGCTTGCGACCAGTCTCGCGTCTGCAGCAGAGCCGCGAACCTTCGTGTGCCGTGAGCCGCTTCCGCAATTCACGTTGGGTGAAGCCTCCGACCCTACCGATGATCAACTGCAAGAGCTATGCAACTGCGTGTGGACGCAGTTTCCAGAAGGCGGTGTCCGTCGTCGAATGATTTGAGACTTTTTGGGCTTTGGAAGAATGGAGTTTCCGGCTAGGTTTGCGGGTTGATTTAAGCCGCTTTGGCCTGGTGGTTCAAGCGACGCTGTCTGATGGTTTCTCGTTTGATCCTTTCACGTTCGAGCAGGATTGTTTGGCCGCGCCCGAAGTAGACGTCGGCCGGGGTGAGATTGTCGAGGCTCTCGTGGTATCGGCGATGATTGTAATGCTCGACGAAAGCCGCGATCTGCGCTTCGAGGTCTTCCTGGAAGAAGTAGTTTTCCAGGAGGATGCGGTTCTTCAACGTCTGGTGCCAGCGCTCGATCTTGCCCTGCGTTTGGGGGTGGCCGGGAGCCCCGTGAACCTGATCGATCTTGTATTTGTCCAGCCATTCGCCGAGATCTGAGGCGACGTAACACGGGCCGTTATCCGACAGCAGGCGCGGCCGGTGTTCGACCTTGACCTTGTCGCAGCCTGAGGCGGCCAGCGCCAGGTCGAGCGTGTCGGTGACATCGTCCACCTTCATGCTGGTGCACAGCTTCCACGCAACGATGTAGCGGGAATAATCGTCGAGGATGGTCGACAGGTAAAACCAGCCCCAGCCGATGACTTTCAGGTAGGTGAAGTCGGTTTGCCACATCTCGTTCGGCCGCGTGGTCTTGTCCTTGAACTCGTTGTTGGCCTTGATGACGATATAGGCTGGCGAGGTGACCAGGTCATGGGCCTTGAGCAGGCGATAGACCGAAGCCTCTGAGACGAAATAGCTTTTTATGTCGGTGAACTTCACCGCCAGCTCGCGTGGCGACAGATCGGCATGATCGAGCGCGAGTGTGATGATGCGATCCCTGATATCGTCGGGGATACGGTTCCACACCCGTGACGGCGCGGATGTCCGGTCTTCCAACCCCTCAACACCGTGGGTCTGGAAGCGATCATACCAGCGATAGAAGGTTGGTCTTGGAATGCCGAGCTTGTCGAGGGTTTGCCTGGCTGGCAGATGAGACCCCTCGACAAGCCGGATGATCTCGAGCTTTTCGGTGGCGGGATATCTCATTCTTCGTCGCCCCCATCCGCGATCATGCTTTTTTTAAGCAGGCGGTTTTCCAGGGTGAGGTCGGCCAGCGCCTCTTTCAGGTCGCGGCTTTCACGGCGTAGCGCCTTGACCTCATCGCTGGTGGCCGAGCGGGCAGTGTCTCCGGCAAGCCGCTTCTTGCCAGCTTCGAGGAATTCCTTCGACCAGCTATAATACAGGCTCTCGGCGATCCCTTCGCGGCGGCAGATCGCGGCAATACTGTCTTCACCGCGCAGACCTTCCAGCACAATGCGAATTTTCTCCTCCGACGAATGCAGCTTGCGCGTCGCGCGGCGAATATCCTTGATCGTCTTCTCGGCCGACGATGTCTGCGGCCCGGTTTTCTGTCTCATCTTCGCTTCCTTTGAATGAGCTACGATGAGCCGAAAATCCTCTCTTCTCAATTAAACCAGCTCTGTCTCATAGGCGTTGATGGCGGACACACGGCTCACGACAAGATGCATCACTGAAATGAATCGGTCGGGGCCGACCGATTCATAACTCTCGTTGGACGAGCGCCCGGGGATTGGCGATGCTCACGTCCATGCTCGCACAACCCTACCAGCTTTATGTCGAACGCACCGATCCGGCCAGGAATGTCGCCCGTTTCTACGCGATGTCGATCGAAGCGACGTTATACGGCGATACATGCCTGACGCGGCGCTGGGGGCGCATCGGCACGGGCGGCCAGATGAAGGCGCATCTGTTCGAGAGCGAGGATGAGGCGGTGCAACTGTTTCTCGAACTTCTACGACAAAAGCGTGGACGCGGTTACCGGCCGAAAGGACGCGTCGCTGACGACAGGCGGCCTTCAAACAAGATGCCATGACCAGCGGCGAAGGGAGGGTAGGGGAGGAGCCATCCCGATTCCAACCTAAAATCCCGGCGAACAGAAAGCATCGTCAGGCAGTGTTCTTCTTACTGCCTGACATGCCGGGCAACAAGGCGCCATAACGACCTGTACCCGTCCCCTAGAAGCCGAACGGCGACACTTCGTATTCGGACTGAGGAAGAGTTCATAGTCCCATCCGGCACCATAGGTTATCATCACAGCCATGGAGTTGCGAGCTTTGAAAGCCTCGACTGCCTGTCGAACGCCCGGAAAGCCTGGCCGGTGGCTTTATCAGAAGCCGCACATGGCCGCGACATCTGTTGGCCCCTGTGGCGACGGGCTGTGACCAACCTCCTCCGCTGCGAGGCCGACGGCGAGTACTTGACGTCGAGAAATGCTCCGTCTTCACGGAGCGCGGGTAAATACTCGCTCATCGAATTCACTTCACACCCCTCCGCTGTGCAGCGCATGGTGCTGTTGCCCGCGCGACGGACGCCCCTGTGCTCCGGCAAACTTTCCAGGATGGCGTTGAACTTTTCGCCGATGTTCTCCCAGATCGCCTGATGACCTCAGCCGCGCAACGATACCGGCCAGTTTGTCCAGCACTGTCACTGTGACCTCATGCGCACAGGCATCAAGTTTGTCGGCGAGGGACGCGATTTCCTTCAGCCATGCGTCGTCGCCATCGTCTCTGGAAATGAACCGTCCACAGTTATCGATCCGTCGCAGAATCTCGGCAGTCGCAAACGGCCCGTCATAGGCTTGCGCCCCGATGACGAAGCGCACGCAGCGATTACCCGATATGCCGTCGAGCCTCGCGTGCCGGATCTCGATAACATCCGCGAGCTTGAAAACCCTGAAATCGCGACGCGTATAGTTATAGCCGGTTCCGGAAAGCGCCTGCTCGACGTCATCGGAGAACGCCGGCCCGGAGATATCGAGGCCGTATTTCCGACAGTCCGCGAGGATTCCATCCCACGCGGCATCCACCGCGGCACGGACCTTGTCTCCTCCCTGGTCCGCATGGGCAACGACACGGATATTTGCAATGGCAACGAGCCAATCCGCCCGGATCTGGCTGGCGCAAGAAGCGGAGTAACGCGGGTCTCTCACCTTAATGCTCCTCGATAAAAAATTGAATTTCATGTTTCAAAGCCCTGAATTTTCGTCATTCCTCGGCAAAGAAGTAGCTTCCTTTGGCGACAATATGGAAAGTATGTCGCGCATGCCATGAACATTCAAGAAATAATTTTAATATTACAGAAGTTAATTCCAAAACACAAAGGTACATTCTGTCTGTAATGTCGAATGTTATACGAGGATTCAAGATAACTTTAGCGCGACATTCAGATTTATTGACCGTGGAAGGGCAGTCAATAAAGCATATCGTGGATTACTGGCAGAATTTATCGACCTTCTCACCGTGCAACCCTCCATGATTGTCGCAATATTTCTTTCTGACAAGACGTTGACGTCCATTTCACCTCGGGCAACGCTTTACCTACAACGAGCGATGAAAGCCCCCAATGAACGACTGCATTCTTGAACGCCAGCCGGCGCAGACCGATCTCTTCACCACTCTCTGGAGCACACTTCATTCCGACGGGACCGATCGCATTGTCGCCGGCACGGCGCCCTCTATCGAACGCCCGCGAGCTGATACTTGCCCGATCCGTGTCGGCGCATGCGAACTCCATCATGGTGATGCTGCGGACATTCTGCCAAATCTGCCGGCCGGGAGCGTCGATCTCATCGTGACGAGCCCTCCCTACAATATCGGGAAGTCCTACGAGACCCGCACGCCCCTGATCCACTATGTCGCGTTCATCGAGGAGATCATTGGCGAATGCCATCGTCTTCTCGGTCCGCAGGGAGCCATGTCCTGGCAGGTCGGGAACCATGTCCACAAAGGAGAGGTCATCCCGATCGACAGCCTGATCATTCCGCTCTTCCGCAGTCTCGGCATGAAGGTCCGCAATCGCGTGGTCTGGACGTTCGGCCACGGCCTGCACTGCTCGAAGCGCCTGTCGGGACGGCACGAGACGATCGTTTGGGCCACGAAATCCGACGACTACACCTTCGATCTCGACGCGATCCGCGTTCCGCAGAAATATCCGGGCAAGCGCTACTACAAGGGGCCGAGGAAGGGTGAGTTGAGCGGAAACCCGAAGGGGAAGAACCCGGGGGACGTGTGGGACATCTCGAACGTCAAGCACAACCACCCGGAAAAGCTCGATCATCCGTGCCAGTTTCCCGAGGAGCTGATCGATCGGCTCGTCCTGTCCCTGACCGCCCCCGGCGACGTCGTGCTCGATCCGTTCGCCGGCTCCGGCACGGTCGGAGCGGTGTGCAATCGCCTTGGCCGCAAGTCAATTCTCGTGGAACGCGAGGAAAGCTACGTCCGGATGGCCGCACAGCGGCTGGCCGGTCACGCGGTGTAATCACGACCAGCGGAACGGTCGGTCGCAAACAATTCTGGAAACGGAAGCATCCATGAACCATCACAAATTCCTCTTGTCCGCGCCCTATGACGACGTGGACGTCGAAACCGAGGGCCCGACCTTTGCCATCGCAATCGGGCAGGCGCTCCCGAACCTGTCCCGGCGTCTCGGCAACAGCCGCACGATCCTCGGCGTACGTCCGTTTCAGGACGGCCGTAAGGACTTTTACGGCTTCGAGCTGGATATTGATCCCGACGAGGTCACCCCCGATCTCCTGATCAATCGCTACGGCGCACGGCAACCGGTCCCGGCACCCTCGGACCCGGATCACCTCGAAATCGAAGCGTATGATGTCTACGAGACGATGGGCAGCATCGAAGGTCTACTCAGATATGCGGCGCAAGACCTGATCGACGATGAGCGCTGGCACGGTCTCATCCGCGAGCGGGCGCTGGAATACCGGCAGGCCGTCAGCGATGTCCTGGTATACGATCCGAAGGCAAAGATCGACATGCTTGGGAATCTGGACGAACTGTTCGCGGGCCGGGACTGGAGCCCGTTCTTCTCACCGGCACTGCTCGTCCACCCGGTCGTTCAAATCGGACAGGTAGACATCGTCGAAAAGACAGATGACGAGATTCTGCTCCGGTTCGAGTACTGGAACGGTGACGATCACGGCCGCGAGCTGGAATTCGCCGACACCAAGAACGGGCGCCATCACGTTCGCCGTTCACGCTACAGCGCTCTGCGAGCGTTCGATCCTGCTTTCAGTGGCTGGCAGCTTCCGGCTGTCCACGATGCCTTGCAGGAGGCGCTCGATACCGGCCGCCACACCGACCTCAGCGACACGAATTGGGCAGTTGGTCTTTCTGCATCCGAGGCCGAGCTCGAGCCGGCATGAATCCGCAGAGCTTTCTGAATGCCGGGGGAGGGAGGGGCGTAGGCCGGCCGGCCCAACTCTCGACGCCGAAACCCGATGGCCCGCTTTCACGACCTGGACAGGCACCAGAATTCTCCGGCTCCCATCGCCCGGGACCACTAACCATATCAATCCAGAACACCGAAGGACACCCATGCTAATCGCCCTCGAAGCAAGCAAGATCAAGCCATCAGATATCGACCCCATCCGCCTGCGTGAACTCGCGCTCGACATCGAACGCCGGGCCGAATTCGTCAGCGCCTGTCAGGCATGGATTACCGCCGGCCGCGAGGTTTCCGGGATCACTGCGGCCATTCGCGAAACCCCGTGGCGTTTCATCCTGACCAACTCCGGGCAGGCGATAGAAGTGGAACACGTCGATGAACTCGAGGCTGCCTACTGGGAGGCCGTGGACGAAATGAACGTCGGCCGAAGCTGCATTGGTAACGAGGGACACGAAGAGTACGTTCTTGAAGGTATTCGGAACTGTCTCAAAGTCCACAGGAGAGCAAGTCAGTTCATGACCTTTGAAGACGATTTTGCGCGTGTCGAGGACGCAATATCCAACCTCTTCGAAGGCACCGGCTATATCTACAATGGCGAGAATAGCTTCATCCCTGATGACGAATGATACGGCCGCCGGGCCATCCGGCTTCGCTCTGTTTTCAGGAGCGCGCCCCTTGGCCCGATGATTTCTGGCTCCGCGGATTCGACAGCAAGACCGATGGTATGCGGTCTTGCTGTCCGCCGGAGACGTGATCGTGATCGCCGAGGTGCGAGGCGGCGGAAACCTCACCCGATGACGATCGTCTTGGTCGGTTCGAACGCCATATTCTCGACATCGCTCCGATTGAACCCGTCCCTCACATAGCCCCGGGGATTGCAGACGAC
Organism: Shinella zoogloeoides; assembly: GCF_022682305.1. NCBI lineage: Bacteria > Pseudomonadati > Pseudomonadota > Alphaproteobacteria > Hyphomicrobiales > Rhizobiaceae > Shinella > Shinella zoogloeoides. Next base: position 34,582 of record NZ_CP093531.1, on the reverse strand, counting down.
CCGGGTCTTCGTCCCCGGCACCACATAGTCGAAATTGCTATGGGTGTGCCCATGAATCCAGACGTCAGGTTCATGGCGCTGGATCATATCCGAGAGATCCGACACGAACGCCGGTGTCAGCCGGTCTCCCTTATACTCATCGGCGACCGACAGATCGTGCGGGCATGTATGCGTCACGACGACCGTCGGCCCGTCGAAGGGCAGGGCAAGCGTCTCATCAAGCCATTCCCGGCTCGTGCGATGAATATCGACGGTGATTGCCGGCAGGAATCTTCGCGGGGTCCCTTCCGGCCAGCGCGACGCGATGGTGCGATAGTCGTTCATGAACAGCGCCGCAGCACCCATTGCCTGGATCGGATTGCCATAGAGCTCGAAATCCGTCCACAGGCAGCAGCCGAGGAAGCGGACTCCGTCGATGACGACATCGCGGTTCTCCAGCATGAAGACATTTTCCAGCTCGGGGATATCGCCGATGCTGTCCTCATAGACCTGACCGTAATGTTCGTGGTTGCCCGGCACCATCACGACGCGCTTTCCGCGGCTGCCATACATCCGGTACGCCCAGCGGGCACTTTTGGCTACCGGTGCGGTGACGTCGCCCGCGATCACGATGACGTCGACATCGTCGGCGACCTCGATCGCGAAATCAGGCTCCCGGCTGTAGTCGAGGTGGAGGTCGGAAAATACGGCGGCTTTCATTCTGGCACCTGTCTTGTGGTCTGCGACAAGGCTTATTCCGGGCTCGACGGCCTCCGGCAAGCCGGCCGGCGAAATTTTCTGGACAGGGGAGGGCAGGGGAATTTCCTCCTGGTCCGAGGACGAGGACCGATGGAGGTTCCCACGTTGTTGATGTATAGCCTCCCTTGCCGGGCCGAGAGCTTCCGTATTGGCCGGATGTATCCTGTAACGACCGTGGCGGACCTGCAGGATGGATGGCGGGGCGGAATTGAAGCGGCTCCGCTCCGACGATGTGCGTGCGCGGATCACCGCGGCATGATGACATAGACAACCGTCCCGGCATCGCTCTCAGAGGTCATATCCAGCCGCTTCCGATACCTGAACTCAGGTCGGCGAACGGCCCGACCCGTTCACGCCCGGGTCTTCTTTGCGATTGCAACGATGACGTCGTCGCTTTCGATAGGCTGTCCTGCCGTGCGCCGGCCCCAGACGCTGAGGCCGGCGAAATCGGTATCGACAATTTCGTCGCTTTCGATGAGCTTTTCCGCAAGCCAGCCCGACACGATCCAATGCTCCATAACCTCCGGGCCATCAGGCTCACCATCGCCGTGCAAGGAACGCGCCGCCTTCGTCAGCGACGTCTCGGGTGAGGCTTCGGCAAGTGTTGCAATCAGCGTTGATGCGCAGCACAGGACCTCTGTGTTCGCGATGTAGGCTGCTGTTTTCATTTTCCATGTTCCTTCTCGATGCGAGATTGATGAATAAGGTCGGGGTGGCGGCCGCGAGGACCGTCATGCTTCATCGTCATCGAAGTTGAAAAACAGCTCGGCAAAGTCCTGCCAGACGGTCTCACCGTCCCGCCTCCAGCAACCAGCATTGATCGCCCGGTTTTCGAAAGCCGCGTCGATCGCCGCTTCCGCAGCCAGATCCCTGCCAGCGAGAATTTCGTAGTCGGCGGCGGCCAGCTTCATCATGCGCATCGCGAGACAGACAGTGCCGATCGCACGCTCGTCCTCGTTGCCAAGGGCTGTGTGCAGTTGCTCTCGGGATCCGAAGAACCACAGGAGAGCTTCGGACGGCGAGATCGTCCAGGTCCATCTCTTCGCCAGTGACACCGTAACCGTGTGATCGTCAAAGCGTGGATTGTCGGCGGGATTCGATGCAGCAGCAGGTGAATACGAGTTCGTTAACTGAGCCATTTCAATGTTCCGTGTTCATGGTGACGCCGGACTTCAACCGGCGGCGAGACAACACCTTTGTTTCTCATGTAAAAATGATGGTTCATTCCAAATGATCGCGCAATACTTCTTCGGAAGAAATTTGATTACCTTCTGAATAAGGGCAAAGAACATGCTGCGTTTCTACAATATAAAACGGCGAACTATAGAGAAATCGCATTTTTATATTAAGGGTAATGCTCGATTTATCCGGGCGATGCTCGTTTGAATTCCGATGGCATGCAGAGACCGGGAATAGAGCCCGCATTCACATAGCCGGCTGACCTGTCACAGCAGAAGAAACCCCGGTTCGCCCCTTGACTCCTTTCCGGAAAAATAGAACATAAAGGGAACATAGGAGGTTGCCAATGCAAACCGACAGCATCGAAAGAGCCCTTGCCGAAGTCGCCGCCTGCCGCGCGCTCCGGGAAAAGCAGCTCGCCGTTCGCGCCGAGAACCGGCGCAAGCTGGAGGCGGCGACCGCAAAGCCGCTTTACGTGCTGAAGCACAAAAAGCAGCTTGAACTGCGCCTTCAATGAGCGAGATATGCCAACAAAAAGAACGCGCCGTGCAAGACGAGGCGATCGAGGTGCTGCGCCTTCACAACGGCAATGCGCTCGAGGCATTGAGAACGCTGATCGCCGAGCGTGACACGGTCGAGGAAAGACTTAAGATTGCGATAATCGCAATGGGCCGAGGATTCACGCGAGGCTGGCGGCCGTGAGCTTCGGGACGCGCTATCTCCGCCCGATTCTGGAATTCAATAACCGACCCCGCTCATACCACCGGGGCCTTGAGTGTCATCGAATGACGGCGGGATGGCAGGTCGCGTCGGCGACATCCAGCCGCCATTGCTCCTCCCACCGTCTGATCCATGCGGATTCCGGCCCATAAACCCCTATCACCCTCTGCAGACCGCGTCCGTCGAGGGCGGGGACAAAGCGCACCGTCTCCAGGTCAAGCCGCAACCTGTCGTCTTCCTGCTCATCTCCGGCTATCGCGAGATCGTCGGCGATGTCGTCCCAGGTCAGGATGGGGTCGTCATAAACGGGGAGTTCAGCCATGGTCGCGAACCTCCCGCTCGAATGCATCGATCTCGGCCTGCCGGGCCTCCGCGACCGGACGCTCGGCCGGGTCATGATACGGCAAGCGCCTCACGGTTGCTTCCATGATGTCCATGGTCATCCCCATTTCATTCCGCCCTTGATGGGCCGTTTCTCAAGTGTGCTGCGCCGGTTCCGTCGGCGCAATCCGTCGCCGGCACGATCATCGTTGCTGGCGGCGGGTGGGCAGCGCGCCGTTGTTGGCGCGGACCATTTCCGCCAGTTCCTCGTCCGTGACGGGGCGGGCACCTTCAACACCGTCGAGGGCACGAAGAACATCGTCGCCGAGGAAGCGGTGCCATTCGTCCCAATCCCGCAGAAACCTGCCAACGGATGCTTCCTCGTATCCCCGCCACTGGTTTTCCGCCGCATGTCGAGACATAAGATCGACGACCGCCTCCGATGGCCGGGCATCCCTCGGCCCACGGAATTGCCGCACCACATCGCCCGCGAGTTCCAGGGTCGCGATCGGCAGGCCGTCGGGGCCGCGCACCGAGTAGTACCTGAAGCGTGAATCCCGGAGCCGGATGTCATAGCCGCCGTGGCTCAGACAGTGGCGCATGCGGGCGCCTTCGATGCGAAGCGCGAGTGGCGTCAGGAGCTGGACAAGCATATGGCCGGCACCGAGGTCGGCGATTTCGGATTCGTCATCGGGACCCGGCTCGGGAATGGCGACGGCCGGCAGATTGCCGTCGTGGAGCCTGTCTTCCGGCCGGAACCGGAAGCCCTTGTTCGCTTCACGAACGAGCTGCTCCAGGCTCCCGCACTTCGCCAGCTTTTTCGGCTCGCCGTGAGGATCGTGAATGTGAAGCCACGGCGCATTGGTCGCCACCGCATAGATCAGCCAGTCGGCGACGTACCAGATATCCGGCGCGTTCCAGCGGAAATAGAGCGCCGCCCGCCGCTCCCACTTGCGTCGGAGAATCTCGTCCTCTAAGCCGCCGCGGATGGGCCATCCGTCGCTCTGGTGCCAGCGCGGGTCATCGCTGCGATCGGTGGGATCGATCACGATCTCGGGATCGATACGGTCCTGCGCGATCCAGAATTTCATGTAAACGCGGCCGAGGCTGGGGGCGATCAGGTTGTCGATCAGCATGTGCTGGCGGTTGGGAATGTCCAGTTCGCGGCAGAAGGCTTCCACCGCCGGCCGCCATTCAGGATGTTTGCGAGGCGACTTCATGCGAACATCCTCGCTACGCTTGAACCCGGGCGCTGGACCACGAACGGCTTGTGTCTGAGGCCGAGTTCGGCCTTCACCTCGGACCAGAGGTAGGCTGCGTCGATCCACGCCGAGAAGATGGAAAGCGTGGTCTTTCCCGCCGCCCGGTGCCTTTCCCACGATGGTTCAAGGCGTTGGATCGCGGGCCAATCGAGCGTCGCCGGCAGATCGCGGACATCGATGCCCCGATAGCGGCAGACGCCGATCATCTCTCGGGCGACGTCCCGGCAATCCACGTCCGCCCAGAGACGCTCGTCGATAACATCCGCGAGGTGCCGGATACGGAAATCCGATTCCGGCTGAAACATCACCGCGAGCAGCGTCTCGGCGGCGACGACTTCCAGCGGCTGGCAGGCGATGGCGAGCGGCGGGATGCCCGAGACCAGCGACGGAATTTCGGAAAGCTCGATCGCCTCGATGACAGCGCCGGCCCCGCGCCGCGGGTCCATATTGAGGCTGGCGCTGGCGGCGACACCGCCGACCTTGCCCTCAATGATCCATCGCTCCACGGAGTTGCCGCATCCAGTGTCGGCCTGCGGCACAGGGGCGGTGAAATCCAGCCGCATACCTTCGCGCTCGAGGAGCCGGGCAATAGTCTCCATGCCGCGCACGATGTCGTCGCACCGGTAGCGGCGGGATATCGCGATATCGGCATCGCGCGTTTCACGAACGGTTTGGTCGAACAGCAGTCCGCCTGTCAGCAGGACCGGGGCCGGTCCCATTCCCTGCGCCCAGTACCTCAGAATGCCCTCGACGAGCGTCCTCCCGGCCAGCTTTTCCAGATCGAGGCCATGTGTTGTCGCGGCGATCTTGAGGCGCGCATCCAGGCTCTGCGCAATTTCCGATAGCTTCTCCATTGTCGATCTCCTCAAATTTATCGGCTGCGGAGATCATCCGACGTCGGCTTGCAAGGAACGACGTCACTACGTGCTTTTACGAAAGCCGGATTCAGAACCATGAAGTAACGGGGGGAGGTCGGAGAAAAAGCACGGTTCGAAAACAAGGTCATGTTGCCGGCGGAAACCCTCCCGGATTTGCCACCCTGTCGGCCGGTCCGTTCACCAGAGGAACAAGCATCTCGGCATCCATGCGCCGAACCCGACGACGGACCTGGCGGGTGGCGTGCTCGACGGCATAACCCTTCGAGACCAGGAAGTTTATGGCCATCAGTTCCATGCCCGATGCACGCGTTACGTCACGCTTCGAGCGGCGCGCCTCCGCGACGTGCCGGTACACGGTGACCGCGGCCGCCAGGGCCGTGTCGACGGCATCGGTCTCGGGCCGGCGTTCCCTCTTGACCTTCTTGCGCCATTGCCGGGTCGCTTCCTGTCCCCGGCTCCCGCTCTCCGCTCTCGGCATTTTCGTCGTTCCTCTTGTCACTACGTATGATCACTACGTGAGATTGGGTGGAGCGCTTGCAAGGAACCAGGCCGGCGTGGTCGTTGCTTTTCCGCGGAGAGGTCGCAATCGTTCCGGAAAGCCTGGGGAATGTCAGATATCTGAGACGCAAGAGCGTCTTGTGTCGCATCTGCGCGACATAAGCGGGGTAGGAGTGTCGATCACGACCATCCCGTGTTGCCGGTAAACGCGCCAGGCGCTTCCAATCATGCGGTGCACTGCATCTTGCCTTTCTCCGATTTGAGCGCACGCCGATTCAATTTGAGGATGGGACATCCGTGTCCCATTCGTAAATTGAAAAACGTTGGATCAAGTTTCTTTGCGCTCCAGCAACGCCGACAGGCCCGGTTCGACCAATCGCACGCTGGAAACTGTCTGCAACAGGTTGCCGGCCGCGCCTCGCGTTGAGGATTGCGATTATGACGGGCAGAGAGGAGAGGATCGGCGCGCGGGACAGGGCCGCGATGTGACACGGGGAGACGCTGGCCGGCCAGCAGGTCGCGTGCAATTGAGGGGCTGCACCGTAAGCATCCGACGGCGGCCGCCTTGAGGGCGTGATGTGAATCTGTCGTTTTGTCCTTATGGACAGGCATAAGGACAGTTTTGGGACACCGGTGAGCCGGTTGGCGATCGTCGATACGGGGCGGCGGCGGCGCTTCACCGACGAGGCGAAGCTCCAAATTCTTGAAGAAGGCTTTTCTGGCGATGGTCGCCAGGTCTCCGCGACGGCGGTGAAGCATGGGGTTTCCCGCTCGCAACTGTACCGCTGGCGTCAGTTGGCACAGGCCGGCAATCTTGGCAGCATTCGGATCGAGGGCTTCGTACCGGCGTTGATCACGCCGGACGTGCCGGGTCCATCGAATCCGGTAGTGGGTAGCGGCCGCATGGAGGTACTGAGCGCAAACGGCCGGCGCGTCATTGTCGAGCGCGACGTTGATGTCGATGCGCTGCTGCGAATCCTGCGCGGGCTGGAGACGCTGCGATGATCTCGATCCCGACAGGCGTTCGGGTGTGGTTGGCGACGGGCCATACGGACATGCGGTGCGGGTTCCCGTCGCTGGCGCTGCGGGTGCAGGAGGTGCTGAAGCATGACCCGCTGGGCGGCCATCTGTTCTGCTTCAGGGGCAAGCGCGGCGATCTGATCAAGGTCGTTTGGCACGATGGCCAGGGGGCCTGCCTGTTCACGAAAAAATTGGAACGAGGAAGGTTTATCTGGCCTTCCGCCGAGGGTGGCGCGGTGGCAATCTCGTCGGCGCAGCTTTCCTATCTACTGTCCGGAATTGACTGGCGCGCGCCGCAGGAAACCTGGCGTCCCAGCCGGGTCTGACTGCATTTATGCATTGATATTGCTGTGAAATCTGATTCAATGTCGTCGTGACATTGCCGCCGCTTTCCTTGCCATCGGACCTTGCCAGCGCTCATGCGGCGCTGCTGTTCGAACGCGCCGCGCGGCTCCAGGCTGAAGCGGAAGCTGCCAACGCGAAGGCGCGGCTGTCCAGCATCGAGGCGTTGAACACGCATTTGCAGTTGCTGATCGGCAAGCTGGAGCGCGAGAAGTACGGGCCGCGCCGCGAACGCACGCAGCGGCTGATAGACCAGTTGGAACTGCAGCTCGAGGAGCTCGTGGCGTCGGCCGCCGAGGACGAACTGGCGGCGCAAGAGGCCGCCGCTAAAACGCAGTCCGTACGTGCCCTCGTCCGCAAGCGTCCGGTGCGCAAGCCGTGGCCCGAAGACGTCGAGCGCGAACGCATCGTCATCGAAGCGCCGTCGGCATGTGCCTGCTGCGGTGGCTCGCGGCTGTCGAAGCTGGGCGAAGACGTGACGGAAACGCTGGAGGAGATCCCGCGCCGCTTCAAGGTGATCGAGACGGTGCGCGAGAAGTTTACCTGCCGCGATTGCGAGGCGATCAGCCAGGCTCCCGCACCGTTCCATGCCACGCCGCGTGGCTTCATCGGGCCTCAACTGCTGGCAACGATCATGTTCGACAAGTTCGGTCAGCACATCCCGCTGAACCGCCAGAGCACGCGCTTCAAATGCGAGGGCATCGACCTATCGACCCAGACGCTGGCCGATCAGGTCGGCCACGTCACTTTCGCCGTCAAGCCGCTCTTCGACCTGATCGAGGCCCATGTGTTCGAGGCCGACCGGCTTCATGGCGATGATACGACGATCCCGATCCTGGCCAAGGGCAAATGCACAACCGGGCGTATCTGGGTTTACGTGCGCGATGATCAGCCCTTCGCAGGACCTGCGCCGCCGGCTGCAGTGTTCTACGCCTCCAGTGACCGGCGTGGTGAGCACCCGCAAAGGCATCTGGCCGAGTTCAGCGGCATCCTTCAGGCCGACTGCTACAACGGCTTCAATCCGCTGTTCGACCGGACGAAGAAACAGATGCCGGCGACGCCTGCATTCTGCTTCGCCCATGCGCGCCGGAAGTTCTTCGAGCTAGCCGATGTGGCTCGCAACGCCCGGCGCGGAAAAGGAGCCAAACCGATCTCGCCGGTGGCCCTTGAAGCCGTCAAGCGCATCGATGCCTTGTTCGCCATCGAGCGCGAGATCAACGGCCTGAGCGCGGCCGAGCGGTTCGCCGTCCGGCAGGAAAAGAGCAAGCCGCTGCTGGGTGATATGGAGGAATGGTTGCGCGCCGAGCGGGCCAGCCTGTCGCGCTCATCGCCGGTGAGCGGACCGATCGACTACATGCTGTCGCGCTGGGCCGACTTTGCCCGCTATGCGGACGACGGCAGAACCTGCATGACGAACAATGCCGCGGAAAGAGCGCTGCGCGGCGTAGCTTGCGGCAGAAAGGCATGGCTCTTCGCCGGTTCCGAGCGCGGCGCAGACCGTGCCGCCGTCATGCTCACCCTCATCATGACCGCACGGCTGAATGACGTGGACCCTAAGGCCTGGCTCGCCGATGTCCTTGCCCACATCGCAGATCTCCCTGCCTCGCGTCTCCATGAAATGCTCCCTTGGGAGTGGAAGAGGCTGCGCCAGGCCGAAATCCAGGCTCGTCAGCAGGCCGCCTGAACCCGCTCCCCCTTCATCATAGGGACGTTCAACATCGCGCGCGCGTCTCTCGCCCGCGTGACTGCTCGGATGCTTACGCTGCACCTACGTGCCGATAAGGTCGGCCCTCAATGGGATGCCTGCCGCCCCCGAACGCCGAGGGAGCGTTGGCAACTGCGGTTTTATGGATCGCACGGACAGCAGGCCCCGTCGTCCATCACGCTGGCCTGAACAGTCTCGGCCTGATCTTTCCAGCCCTGATTTTATCGGCGATCGTGGCCGGTGCGTCAGGATCATGGGCGAAGACGGTGGCGAGCGCCTGGCGGATGATATCGGCCCCATCACCTCCGCTCGAAAGGATGTGCATGGCTGCATCGCCGAGAACGTCCCGAACATGCCGGCGGTTGACCGGTACGATGCCGCCGGCAAGCGCTGCGGCCACCCTCTGGCGGCTCCTGGCCGTAGCTTTGGCCTGATACCGACGTCTCCTCTCCCGAGGGAGTTTGCGGATAGGAGTTGAACGAACGGCTTCATCGATCAGTTCGGCGAGGAGATGAAGGTCGTAGGGAATGGCCATGGCACGGTCTCGGTCGGGGATACGACGATGATGGCCACCGGCGGGGGCCGGCGCAACGGGGAGAAGCGCCACGGCCCGATGGCCGGATCAGCGGCGGCGGCCCAGCACTACGGGTTTCCGCGATCTCGACCCGGGAGGCAAAAAAAAGCGAAGCGCCCCGTCTGAATCGAAATCCAGCCCGGCGTTGCCGCATCGTCCCCTCGCGTGCACGCATACACGCGCGCCCACGCACTCCCATTTAGAATTAGCGGCCGGAATCCCGATTTCGGGAAGAAAAAATCCCGGTTTCCCTTGGATTTGTCAGCAATTTAAAATCCCATAAACCCCGGATTTCCCTCGCGTCAACGGATTTTGACATCCCGCAAACCCCAGGTTTCGGCCTTAACATCCCATGCTTCTGAAGCAGCGGATGTTACTTAAAATGCCGCCGCCTACACGGACAGATGAGCGGTCTCCGATCGATGTCGCCTATCAGCGCGAAGCATGGCCCTGGGCAGACAGGCCGATTGCAGAGGGGACCTAACACATCCAAACCGGTGACCCGATGCAAGGGTGAGTGGGACCGTGATGACGATGCCCGAGGTCGTCGTGTCTGGGGCTCCGTGGGCATTTCTACATTAATACACGCTAAGGGAATTTGAAGTTGTTTGGATTGAAGCGGTTAGCCCGGATTGGCCTGAAGCGTTCGAGGGGTCGGTCAATTTCGTTCCAGAGGTAGTCGCCGGTGAGCGCGATATGCGCCCATGGTAGTGGTGCGACCTGGGAGAGCAGCTCGTCCGGAATGATAATACCCTGACTGCTGATATAATCGACAGCACGGCTGAGATAGACAGTGTTCCACAGGATGATGGCGTTGACGACGAGGTTAAGACCGGACGCGCGGTAAGCCATGGTTTCGGCGACGCGGTTGCGCAATTCGCCGAGCTGGTGGAGGAAGATGGCGCGTGCGAGAGCATGACGGCTTTCACCCTTGTTGAGGATCGCATGCGATCTGCGGCGCAGTTTCGTATCGAGCAGCCAGTCGCAGATGAAGATCGAGCGTTCTATCCGGCCCATTTCGCGCAGGGCCTGGTTCAGCCGGTTTTGTCGCGGCGACGCTGCCAGCTTCTTGAGGATGACGGAAGGCGGCACCAAACCTGCAGCGATCGAAGCCTTCAGCCGCAAGACCTCATCCCAGTGGTGCTCGACGACATCCATGTTGACGGTTCCAGCGATCAGCGCGTCGAGCGGTTCGTAAGCCGGATCGCGATCAATGACAAAGAGCCTGCGATTGCCGAGATTGCGGATACGGGGAATGAGCCTGTAGCCAAAGGCGTGGAACATGGAGAACGTCGTTTCGGTGGCGCCAGCGGTATCGGTTGCGTGCTCATAGATTTCGACGGAGCTTTCGTTGTGAAGGAGGCCGTCGAGAACGTAGGGGGCTTCGCCCTCGGATGCCTGGATCATGCGGGAGAAGAAGGAAGCAAAACGGTTGGACAGGAAGCCATAGATCGACGCCCCCGGTCGCTTGCCGTATTTTGCATTGTAGTCGAGGCTGGCTTCGCCACGCCCGCCAGCCGGAAAGAACTGTCCGTCCGAGGAGGAGATATGGCCGTCACCCCAGATCGCGGCAAAGGGATGGGCCTGCTGCGCATCGACCAGCACGGCGGTCGCCGTGGCGTAGGTTTCCGATCGCATATGCCTGTCCACCATCAGCATCATCTGGTGGATCGTGACGCCGCGTGAGCTTTCCGCCATACGTTCGGCTCCGGCATTGGTGGCGTCGGCAAGGATCGCTGCCATCAGCGCTGCCTCGTCGTTTGCCGTCTCACCGGTACGATAATGCGTGAAGCTGTCGAGGAATTTGGTCCAGCTTTGCACCTCGGCAAGCAGGCTGGTGATCCTGATCCGTGGCACCAGAACATATAGTCGGCGGCTGAGCGCGACGATGCTGTCGCGCTCCTCCTCGCGGATCGGCGAGATCGACAGGCCCTTGTCGGAAATCGCTGCATCCGGAATAGCATTGGCAGCCGCCGCCTTTGCCAGCTCTTTCAGCTTCGCATCGAGCGTGGCGGTCCGTTCTGCTCGCCATTCGGCAAAGCTGTCGGGGAGTGCGAGCCCGAGCCGCCCCTCGGCGCGCATCAGCTCGAAGATCGGCCGAGGCAGAAGATAATCCTCGAAACTGCGCCATGCCCGGCTGCCTTCGACCCAGATGTCACCGGCCCTCAGACGCTCTCGCAGGTGAACGAGGACCGCCACTTCCCAGGCGCGCAGGTCGATATCGGCACTGTTCGGGCGCACGCAGCGTCGCCATTTGCGGGTCAGAAAGGCGAGCGGCACCTGCGCCGGCAATTTCCGGCCGCCATAGAGCGCGCGCAGATGGTCCACTGCTACAAGGATCGGATCATCAGCACGAAACGACCGGAACGAGAACGTGCGGAACATCAGTCTGCCCAGCTTGCGCAACGATTTGTGCCGCTTGATGAGCTCGTCGAATTCGTTACTGCGATCAGGGTGGACGACAGATCTGGCTGCCGCCATGCTGGCGACCAATCCGTCCCAGCCGAGGGAGGCTGCGATCGCCGATGCAAGATCGGTTTTGCTCGCACGAGCGGCCAGAAGCGCCTCGCCGAGCTTGAGATGCTCAAGCGCCACCCCATCAAGAACCTCGGCCTCTTTTAGCCGGCGTTCCGTGCGGCTGATCTCGGCCTTGCGGCGGTTGCTCCCAATCATTTTGCAGAACATGTCGATCGTCAGGTCGGTGATCGACGCCTGTCTCTCGATGACGAAGGCGGCCAGCGTGGCGTAGCGACGTTCGGATGTCAGGCGTCGTATCTCCCGGGCATGCAGAATGCGTGCATCCCTGGCGATGATGCCGTAGCGATTGGCATGGATCGTCTTGCGACGGTCGTCGGGAATGGCGGCTGAGCGCAATACCTCGAGGCGGGCGATCAAGCCTTTGAGGTTCTTCAGCTTCGCCCCTTCAGGTGCTTCCGCAATCCAGCCAAGGTGGCTCCGATCGCCGGCCCGCTCAGCGAGGAGCTGATCAAGCGCCTCGATCGAAGGCTGCTCCAGATCCCGGATCAATTCGCGATAGGCTTGTCGACGCGCCGCCGCCCGGCCGGCCAGTGCCAGACGGATCAGCAGCTCCGGCATAGGAACGAGCAACTTTCTTTCCTTCAAGGCTTCGATCACGGCCTTGGCGATCGGCGCACCTTGTTCAGTGGCCGCCGCCTCGCGTGCCGCCGCCGTTATCAACTCGCGATAGTCACTCGTCCGGACAGGCTGAAGCTCCAGTGCAGAGACGATCTCGCGCGCGTGTTCCCGGCGCGTTTCGTCGCGCTGGGCGTAGAACTCGAACACTGCAGGGTCGATGCCCAGCTGGTCGGCGACAACAGAGACAACCGCCTGAGGTGGAACTTCGCCTATTCGCAGCAGACGGCCCAGATCACGCACCAGTGCGAGTTGGATCGCAAAGCCAAGCCGATTATGCGACCGGCGATGTTCCTTGACGAAGACAATATCCTCGGAAGTCAGTGCATAGCGCGCTTGCGCATCTTCATAAGCTTCGGGTGGTTCGAATAAAACGGCACGCGATTGCTCATCGAGAAACGCCATCAGCCACGGTCACTCGTCAAACTACGGTTTCGGGCGTGCCGGTCTTGCCGGGGCCTGTCCATCCAGTCCGCTTCAACGTGTCGATCAAGGTCGAGCGCGCCACCTTGAACGTCCGGCACACGGACGCCTTGCTGGCGCCAGCTTCCAAAGCAGCTAGAACCTGCTCGACCTTTTCCGCATCGATCGTTGGAGGTCTCCCGCCCTTACGGCCACGTCGGCGAGCCGCCGCCAGGCCGGCATTGACCCGCTCGGTGATCAGCACTCTCTCGTATTCTGCAAGCGAGCCGAACAGGTTGAACAGAAACGCGCCGTGCGAATTCGTGGTGTCGATCGCCTCCGTGAGAGATCGGAAGGCGACACCACGTTCCTTCAAATCCTCGACGATGCGGATCAAGTGGGAGAGTGACCGGCCTAACCGATCTATCTTCCAGACGACCAGGACATCGCCTTCGCGCAATTCGCCGAGGCATGCCTTCAGACCCGGCCGGTCATCACGCGCTCCGGAAGCGCGATCCTGATGGAAATGGCGCTCATCGACCCCGGCCGCGAGCAGGGCATCGCGCTGCAAGGCAACCGACTGGCGCTCGTCACTACTCGATACCCGCATGTAACCGATCAACATGTGCGACAAACCTCAAATCAGGTGTTGCCGCACAGCCTAACATTCCGACAGGGTTTGTCGCGCAAAAAATGGCCCTATTGCGTGGCCAGTTTGCCCCGCGATCACGGTGAGCGGAAATCATGTGTTTCCCGTCACCTGCAAAATGCCCTTAGCGTGTATTAATGTAGAAATGACCACAGAGCCCCGATCTGCTCGCGCTTTTCGGGCACCTTGGCGCAAAGTTGCTGCACGCGCGTCAACAGGCCGAGAAAGGCCGTCGTCTGATCCTCGCGGGATTTGAGGGCAGCCTTGCGCAGTTTTTCCAGAAGAATGTCACGTTCGCGCACTTCGGCGAGCATGGCGACCGCGGGATCGAGAGGTGGAACTTCCATTTGCTGAAGCGCCGCGCCGATATCGGCCTCCGCCTCGATTTCCGCATCCAGACCTGCCTCGGCACCGAAAGCATCATTCCGTTCAAGTTCAATCTGGATATCGGTATCGGGCATGAGGCACTCCATTTCGTTGCCTTCCTCCATGCCGTGAAAATCTTTATGTCAGGTGCCCCAAAAGGGAACAATTGTAACGATCCATGACATCTCCACATGACGATGATGCTGAAAACGCTATTCAATCCTGGAGCAGGGAAAGACTGCGCGTCGGAAAATCCGTTCAGAAATGGAAAACACCACGGGTGAGACCCAGTTTTGACACGAATTGAGTCCGCTGATAGCTGCCAGACGCTATTCGAACGGAGAGACCGATGACCGAAACCCACCCTGATTCCGTAAGTACCAATCTTCTTGTCGAGCTCACCGCCGACATCGTCGCCGCCTATGTCGGTAATCATGTCGTGCCGGTTTCGGAACTCTCGGGCCTGATCGCCGATGTACATGCCGCGCTCAACAATACGACGCAGCCTTCAGCCGCGATGGAGCCGCCGGTCGTCACCGAGAAGCCGAAGCCACCGGTCCCGGTGAAGAAGTCCGTGCAGAACGACTACATAATCTGTCTGGAAGACGGTCAGAGGTTCAAATCGTTGAAGCGCCACCTGATGACCCACTACGGCATGACCCCGGAAGAATACCGCACGAAGTGGGACTTGCCCGCCGACTACCCGATGGTCGCCCCGGCCTATGCCGAAGCTCGTTCGCGTCTCGCCAGGGAAATGGGGCTCGGGCAGCGCCGTAAAAAGTGAATAGGCGAGCTCGACAGATGCGTGCCGACCGTCAGGGTCAGGCGCAAAAGTGCCCGCCAGCCTTCAAATATTCTGATGACAATCGCTTTATACCCCTGCGTTCTCGCTAGCGGTAGTGAACCGGCCCGAGCTTAGGTTCAAATCACGGATATGCATCCATTGCCGCCTTGACTTCCGATAACATTCATTATCGGAATCCAGTCGAGATGAGAAACGAGAACCTAGTCAACTAAGCGCATAGTCTCGGACGAGTCCCTTGTTAAAGGCGCCCAAAAAGTATGTTTACACATACATTGATGCGCCTAATGCCTTTCTTGGGATATTCCGAATACCGCACATTTGCAATGCGCTGCCTAGAGGGTGTATATGCTACAATACGCATAATCACCAATCAGGTATGCCATGGCAGACAAGACCAAGCCATTTGCAGCACTGACCCTCGGCAGCCGCTCGGCGCTGAAGCTGCTCGCCGCCGAGATCCAGGCAGCGTGCAAGGCGAGAGGCTGGACGGAGGCCGACCTCGCTGAGCGCGCCGGGTGCTCGCGGCGGTGGCGTCGCCTTAACCTGACGTAGGACGCAATCATTTCTTTGTCCTGAATTTCAGGCTTGGATCGGCAACGCGATCTCACGCCAGGTGGCGCTGGCGAGGGCGCGGAGTTGGCGATGATCAGCGGCATTCAGGTGTTTTCGATGAAGTTGGAAAAGATTGGCAATTTGGCCGTGGGTTGAGACGAAACGTTGGCATTGACCTGCCGACTTGAACCGCATCATGCGTCGCTCTCGTCGTCGAACGGGAAGGTGAGAATTTTCTGCGAGGGTGTTGAGCCCTTTGTGCGAACGGTGTTCGATCCCCAGCATGATCTCTCGCTTTGCGGCGGAATAAGAACGCAGCTTGTCTGTCACCATCACGCGCGGCGCAACAACTTGGCTCTTCAACAATTTGCGCATCAGCCGAAGAGCGGCTCCCTTGTTTCGACATAGGGCGTGGTCGCAGATCGGTGTGTGTGTTGCCGAAAGGCCATTAATTGGGGCAATAAATCAATGGGTTAGTTCCATAAGGTATCTTATGCGATATGATATAACATTATCATAAAAGGTTATACGAATGTTGATCACGCGATGATTGCGCCATAAAGGACGAGGTGAATCGACAACGACAATGGGTGATGGAAATGTCTGGAGCGTCAAAGAGCAAGCCGCGTGCGCCCCGCCTCTGGTGGGAAGTGGTCCTTTTCGTCGTGGCTCTGTTCGTCCCTTCGACAATCTATCCGTTCGCTTCCGCCGCCAGCTCTGCCGTAACCCCCTTCGGCACCTCATTGGCAATCTCTGGCACGGCCATCGTCCTCCTCCTATTGTCAGTTCTCAGGGACATCGGACCGACCTTCGTCGAAAGAGCTGAGGCAGAGTTCCAAAACCGTCATGCGGCGGATATCTACTCGATTCCTGTGACCTTCGATGTGACGCCGACAATGGTGCCCGGCTTTTCTCGCCTTAGAGCGACGCGAGTCGATAACAATCAGGCGATCGGTGCTTGGGCGTTAAGGCTTAACCACGGACGCCAGGCCGCGTAAGCAGCGCGGCAACGCGATGTTCGATGCTGTCGTCGACGAGCTGGCCAACAACCATCCAAAGCAAGTTTCCAAATTGGGAATTTAGGGCTTGTTTCCAGATTGGGAACGCGATATATAGGAGCCTACGTGAACGTTATCGCCAAGTCCGCGTTGGTCAAATTCTGGAGCGACCTGCCGAAAGGAGCGCCAAGAGAGACGGCTGAAGCGGCGATGACGGAATGGTACGCGACCGCATCAAAGGCAAGCTGGAGCAATTTCAGTGAGCTGAAGAAAACGTTCAACTCGGCCGACATCGTCGCGGGCAACAAAGTGATTTTCGACGTGGGTGGCAACAAATATCGCATTGTGGGTTTGGTCGCATTTCGGACGAAACGGATTTTCGTTCTGTTTGTCGGTACGCATGCTCAGTATGACGCGATTGACGTAGCAAAACTCTGATGTGAGGAGGTCGATATGTTGAATTTGAAAACTTTCCGAACCCTTCAGAGCGAAGACGAGTACAATGCCGCACTAAAGGAAGTTCGGCCGTATTTCGAGAACGAACCTGAGGAAGGCACTGAAGAAGCGGCTCATTTTGACGCGCTCGTTCTTCTGATCGAACAGTACGAAGGCAAAAACTACCCGATCCCGGCTGCGAGTCCGGTGGAGGTGGTCAAGTCGGTGATGGCTGCTAACAACTACACGCGTGCGGATCTGGTAGCCGTTATCGGCTCTAAAGCGCGGGCTGCTGATCTTCTGAACGGCAAACGCGAAATCAATCTCGAACAGATTCGAAAGCTCAGCAAGGAATGGAATATTCCTGCTGGGTCTTTGATTGGAGACGTCGCTGCCTAGTAGGTAAGATCTACAAGGCTCCTCGGCATCCGCTACAACTGCGCTCGATTCGATCCGCCATGGTCGGCTCGAGGTGGCAACTAATGAAAATTCCGGCTCTTGACCTTCAATCGATCTATTAAGAGGTCGGGAACATAGATGTCGCGCGCGGGCGCCGCCGCCTTCGGCCGCTCGCGCGAATCCGGTGCGCCATTGCCGCGCGCGAATTCGTCGCCCCGGCCATGCGGCAAGGGAAATCGTTCATCCCGCTCGCCCAGCCGGCCGAGATCGTCCGACAGGTCAAACAGCCGCTGCGCGACGAGATGAACGACGTCCCCTTCCCGTTGGATCTTGCCGTTGATCGCCATCATCGATGCGGAGAGAAGAACGCGGCGCTGGCGCTCGAACAGTGTCGGCCAGACCACCGCGTTGACGATCCCGGTCTCATCTTCGAGGGTGAGAAACATCACGCCCTTGGCTGAGCCCGGCCGCTGGCGCACCAGCACCAGGCCGCCGGTCATCAGCCAGCGGCCGTCGCGCTCGGCCATCGCTTCGGCGCATGTCACCATCCCCTTCTGGCGAAGGTCTTTGCGGAGGAAGGCGATCGGGTGCTGGCGGAGGGTGAGGCCGGTGTGGGCGTAATCTTCGACGACCTCGTGCCCTGCCCTCATCGAGGGCAAGGCGACCGAGGGCTCCTGCACTTCCGAGACTTGGCGCGCCTCCCGCTCGGCGGTCGCGGCCCAAAGCTCAAGCGGCTCGTCGCGCAGCGCCTTGATCGCCCATAGCGCATCACGGCGTTGGAGCTGCAGTGACGGTAGGAACGCATCGGCCTCGGCCAGTTTCACCAGCGCGGCCGTCGGCACGCCGGACCGCCGCCAGAGATCGTCGGCGGAGGCGAAGGGGTCTTCGGCGCGCGCCGCGACGATGCGGGCGGCATCCACCGTCGAGAGCCCCTTCACCATGCGCAAGCCGAGGCGGACCGCGCAATGACGGCTCCCATCGACTTGCTCGAGCGTGCAGTCCCAGCGCGAGGCGTTGACGCAAACCGGCCTGATCTCGACACCGTGCTGGGCGGCATCCCTCACGATCTGGGCCGGCGCGTAAAATCCCATCGGCTGCGAGTTTAGCAAGGCCGCGCAAAAGGCGTCCGGGTGATGGCATTTGACCCAGCTCGACGCATAGGCAATGAGGGCAAAGCTGGCGGCGTGGCTTTCGGGAAAGCCGTAGCTGCCGAACCCTTCCAATTGCGAAAACGTCTGCTCGGCGAACTCGGCCGAATATCCGTTCTTGACCATGCCGGCGATCAGCTTGTCCTTGAACTTCGAGACGCCGCCGGAGAACTTGAACGTCGCCATGGATTTCCGCAACTGGTCCGCCTCCCCGCCGGTAAACCCGGCGCAGACCATGGCGACTTTCATGGCCGACTCTTGGAACAAAGGGACACCGAGGGTTTTCGAGAGCACCGCCTCCAGTTCGGGTGTCGGATAGACGACCGGCTCCTTGCCTTCGCGCCGGCGGAGATAGGGATGCACCATGTCGCCCTGGATCGGTCCGGGCCTGACAATAGCCACCTGCACGACCAGGTCGTAAAATGTGCGGGGTTTCAGGCGCGGCAGCATCGACATCTGCGCCCGGCTTTCGATCTGGAAGGTGCCGAGCGTGTCGGCCTTGCGGATCATGGCATAGGTGCGCGGATCCTCGGCTGGGATCGAGGCGAGGTCGCGGACATCACCCTTGTGCCCGGCCATCAGGGCGAAGGCCTTGGCCATGCAGGTCAGCATGCCCAATGCCAACACGTCGACCTTCATGAATTTCAGCGCCTGTATATCGTCCTTGTCCCATTCGATGACCTGGCGATCGTCCATGCGCGCCGGTTCGATCGGCACGAGATCGTCGAGCCGGTCATTGGTCAGGACGAAGCCACCGGGATGCTGGCCGAGATGGCGCGGCGCGCCCATCAGCTGCTGCGCCAGTTCCAGCGTCAGCTTCAGCCGGTAGTCGGCCGCGTTGAGATTGTTCTCCCGGATCTGCCGTTCCGAGACCCCTTCCGACCAGCCCCAGACGCCCGACGATAGCTGGCCGATCATGTCTTCCGGCAGACCGAGCGCCTTGCCAACATCACGCAGCGCCCCCTTGGCCCTGTATCGCGTTACCGTCGAACAAAGCGCGGCCTTGCTGCGACCGTAGGTGTTGTAGATCCACTGGATGACCTCCTCCCTCCTCTCATGCTCAAAATCGACGTCGATGTCCGGCGGCTCGTCCCGCTCCTGGCTAATAAAGCGTTCGAACAGCAGGTCGTTGGTATCAGGGTCGATGGAGGTGACGCCGAGACAATAGCAGACGGCCGAGTTGGCGGCGGAGCCCCTGCCCTGGCAAAGAATCCCCTTCGACCGGGCGAACCGGACGATCGAGAACACCGTCAGAAAATAGGGCGCATAGTTCATGACCCGGATCAGCTCCAGCTCGTCGCGCAAGGATTTTTGGACCTTGTCAGGCACGCCCTCGGGATAGCGATTGGCGGCTCCCTCCCAGGTGAACTTGACCAGCGACTGCTGCGGATCGAGACCGGGGACGATCGCCTCTTCCGGATACTGGTATTGCAGCTCCTTCAAGTCGAACTTGCAGCGTTCGACGATTTCGAGACTGCGCGCCAGAGCTTCCGGGTATTCGGCAAACAGCCGGTGCATTTCCTCAGGCGCCTTGAGAAAGCGGTCGGCATGACGCTCACGGTCGAAACCGACCTCATCGATGGTCGTTCGCGTCCGGATGCAGGTCACGACGTCCTGCAGCTGCCGGCGGCTCGGCCCATGAAACAGCACGTCGTTGGTGACGACGGTGCGAACCTTGAAGCGGGCGGCCATGGCTGCGATGCCGTGCAGGCGCATCCGGTCGTTCGGCCGGCGGCGCAGGCAGAGGCTCACATAGGCGCGATCGCCGAACAACTCACCCATCTTGCGAAGCTGGACGGCGCAGGTCTCGTCGGCTTCATCCGGGACTAGCACTCCGATCATGCCAGCCGCGTGCTCGGCCACATCAGTAAAATCGATCAGGCAGTTTCCCTTGCCGCCGTGGCTTTTGCCGAGCGACAGCAGCCGCGTCAGCCGCGAATAGGCCGAGCGATCCATGGGATAGACGAGGATCGACATGCCGTCCGTCAGGTCGAGCCGGCATCCGACGACGAGCCGAACGCCGGTGGCTTTGGCAGCTTCCCAGGCGCGCACGATGCCGGCAAGGCTGTTGCGATCAACGACACCGATCGCGTCGATGCCAAGCGCGGCCGCCGTGGCGAACAGTTCATCGGCGCTGGACGCCCCGCGCAGAAACGAAAAATGTGTCAACGGCGGAGTAAAAACCGGCCACGGGGCGGAGCAAAAGTCGGCCACCTTGGCGCGCGCCTGAGACCGCCGGGAGGGCGTAGCCCGAGCGGGGGTCTCCGGCGCGCGCGGCGATTTTCAGAGAAGGCTTCAGCCGGCCTTTCGGGCGCGGCTTTGGGCGAGACGGTAGCTGTCGCCGTTCATCTCGAGGATGTTGACGTGGTGGGTGATGCGATCGAGCAGGGCGCCGGTCAGACGCTCGGACCCCAGAGTTTCTGTCCATTCGTCAAACGGAAGATTGCTGGTGATCAGAGTGGCGCCGCGCTCGTAGCGCTGGGAGATAAGCTCGAACAGCAACTCCGCTCCGGTCTTCGACAGCGGCACAAAGCCCAGTTCGTCGATGATCAGCAGCTTGTAGGCTGCCATCTGCTTTTGGAAACGGAGCAGACGCCGCTCGTCACGCGCCTCCATCATCTCACTGACCAGGGCGGCGGCCGTGGTGAAGCCGACGGACAGCCCCTTCTGGCAGGCAGCCAGTCCGAGGCCGAGTGCGACATGCGTCTTGCCCGTGCCGCTGGGTCCGAGAGCGATCACGTTCTCGCGGCGGTCGATCCACTCGCAACGTGCCAGCTCCAGCACTTGCATCTTGTTCAGCTTGGGGATGGCTGTGAAGTCGAAGCTGTCGAGGCTTTTGACGACCGGGAATTTGGCCGCCTTGATCCGGCGTTCGACCTTGCGGCGATCGCGTTCGATCATCTCCCGTTCGGCAAGCCGGAACAGGTAGTCGATGTGGTCGATGCCCTCGGTGGCGCATAACCGGGCCAGCTTCTGGTGCTCGCGCTGGAAGGTCGGCAGCTTCAGGGCTTTGAGATAATGGGCGAGTAGGATGTCGGGTGCTTCGGTGCTCATGCCGCTTCTCCCGCATCAGACGACAGAAGGCGCATATATGCCTTCGCCGAGGTCTTCTCGACCGTCGTTCTCGGCAGGTAGGGATAGATCGCCAGGTCCAGCCGCGGCGGCCGGCGCTCGACCCGGCACAGGATCAGATGCTTGACGGCATCGAATCCGATTGCGCCGAGCTGGATTGCCTGCTTCACCGCCGCATGCAGGTCGGCGAGCTCGAAGCTCTCCATCAGGCGCAGAACCTGAACGTATTCCCGCCGACCATGCCTGGCCATGCGGCCTTCCATCAGCCGGCGCAGCGTAGCGAACTCTTCCGGCAGGTCCCAGCCTTGCAGAGGGGCGGCCTGATCCAGGGAATTGATCTTCTGCTCGATCAGCGGCAGGTAGTGGATAGGGTCGAAGACGACGTCTTCCCGATCCCAGCACCGCGGATGGCGAGCAATGATCTCGCCACGGCAGCCGATCACCACCTCGTCGACATAGCCCCGCACCCAGACGTCCTGATGACCGTAGGCGACCGGCACGGAATAGTCGTTGGTCTTGTAGCGCACCAGAGACTGGGCCGTTACGCTTGTGCTGGCCTGATCGCAGGCATCGAAGGGTGATGCCGGCAATGGACGCATGGCCGCCAAATCCCGCTGCAGGCGCTCGCCGATCGTCTCGCTCTCGCCGCGCAGCCTGTCGCGCTGGCGTTTGCGGCACTGCTCCTCCAGAAAGGCGTTGAACGCATCCCATGTCGCAAACTGCGGGATCGGCACCATGAAGTTGCGCCGGGCGTAGCCCACAAGGCCCTCGACATTCCCTTTGTCATTGCCCTTTCCGGGACGGCCATATCGATCGCGGATCAGGTAGTGGGACAGGAAGCCGCTGAACAACGCCGCCCGCTTGCGGGTGCCGTCGGGCAGGATCTTGGCAACAAGGCAGCGATCGTTGTCATAGACGATCGATTGCGGCACGCCCCCGAAGAAGGCGAATGCATGGATGTGACCGTCCACCCAGGCCTCGGCCACCGCCGCCGGATAGGCCCGAACATAGCAGCCATCACTATGCGGAAGATCCAGCACGAAGAAGCGGGCCTTCTGCTCTATACCACCGATCACCACCATCGCCTCGCCGAAATCGGCCTGCGCGTGGCCCGGCGGATGGGCAAGTGGCACGAACACTTCCTGCCGGCGCTGATCCCGCTCGCGCATGTAGTCCTTGATGATCGTGTAGCCGCCGGTGAACCCGCACTCGTCGCGCAGGCGGTCAAATACCCGCCTGGCGGTATGGCGCTGCTTGCGCGGCACCTTCAGGTCCTCGTCGAGCCAATGCTCGATCGTCGAAACAAACGCATCCAGCTTCGGGCGCCGGATCGGTGATCGCCGCTGGTAACCGGGTGGCGTCGAATACGACACCATCTTCGCCACGCTGTCGCGCGATATGTTGAAATGCTTCGCCGCCTGACGCTGCGTCATCCCTTCCGAAACAGCCAGACGAACCTTCAGATATAGTTCCACGGTGTAGATCCCCTGTCCCTCCTGCGATCATTGCAGAAGGAAGATAGGTGGCCGGTTTTTACTCCGCCCGCAGCAGCATTATGCCGCCGCTACCGTGGCCGACTTTTGCACCGCCGCTCTCACTCTGGCTTTCGGCAGGTCGATGATTAATTGGTTCCCCTGCGATTCAGCACCGCGCTTGTACAACGCGGGTGTCATTGCTTCAGCCATATTTCTGAGTTCCTTAATTCGGAGTTGGAGCCTTCGAGAGGCTGTGTTCTGTTGGTCCGCCGGTTGGCGTGCCCCACCCGGCAGGTTCCCCATGTGCGGTTCAGATGGACTGGCGACTGGGGAAAATCCCGCGCGAGTGGCGGACATTCTACGGGGCGGGGTGTTCGACGCGACCTCATAGCCGGAAGCTGGCCAGATAAGTGCCATATGTTGCAACCAGCTTCCCGTCCTGAGCGGCGTAGGGGTAAGCAGGCATTGCATAGATGGGGTATTCCACCTTGCTGGACCCCTCGGCATTCCTTGCTGCTCTCGTTGTCGCGAGATGATCCGGATCAATGCTGTTGATGAGCGCTTTGAGGGCCGGTTGCATCTCACGCGTGTCCAGGTCGAGACCGAGATCCTCCGCCGTGCCGAACGCGAGGGTCTCGAGATGATCCGTGACGACCAGAACCGAGCCGATAGTCCTGGTGTAGGCGCGGCAGGCATGTCTCATGCACGCGACTACATCGCTTTCCGAGGTCCTGGTCTTGGGATAGTGCATCCGCAGAATGCCGGGTTCGGTCACCGGCGTGATATGTTTCGCGATCAGGCCCTCGGTCATTTCGGGGATCGGACTGCTCAGAGCTGCGCGCTCCATGCGGTAGATGCTGTCGATGCCGGGAATCTTGCGGCTCATTCGGTTTTCCTTTCGTCCATCGTGTTCGATATGAAAAAGCTGTCGTGGCTCGCAATCCACGTCAAGCGGCTGCAGACGTTCGAGATGTCGAATTTTGACGAAAGTACTTGGGTTTCGGCGAGAGTCGGCGACTTAATCTGGTTTTTCTTGCGCGCCGACATGTTGAAAATCCGGGATGTTCATGAGGGTGTCCGAGAAGAGAGTGAGTATCCAACTTTTTTCAAACGCCGGTGTGTTTTTTGTTGTGACGTTATGGTGAATTGTTTTTTGAGCACATACCTCAAAAACTATTTTCCTGCTGTTGACCTTGAGTATCTTGATCCGACTTCGATTGTTCTTAGGTAGTGGGTGCCGGCTGACCTTCTTACTTGCAACAAACCGAAGGAACGGTCGCCATAACGCGCGAGTGCCAGAAGAAAAATATCCGCGTTTTCGATCAAGCGAGGCTGCTCCGGCTGTGCGGCAGCAGGGATATCGGAGTCGCGCGGCGGCCATCGCCGAAGTCGAGAAATCCGCGGACCTGCCGCAGCTCGGTCGGGAACCGGAGGGAGAAATCTTGTGGGAGGACCTTCATCATGACGCCGTCGGCTATACCCGAAAAATCCTTCTGACCACCGACGGATATCTCTGGTCGGTCACGCATAATTCCTCGGACGGTGCTTCGTGGGGTGATTACAATTGCGGATACAACACAACCGGTCGCCGGCTTCCGGCGACGGATGAGCTGATCGCAAGGATCAGATGGAAGCCACAGGCGGCGGCGTAGCCATCGCTGTCCTCTGCTTCCCCCTCGTTCTCCCGGCTTGCCGGCAAAAGCCCGAGCGCGGATTTGTCGGTTGCGGCCGGTGAAGCGACAGTCTGCTTGTAACGCAAGGGAGACTGTTATGCTTTTGAGGATGGCTGCTGCGATAGCGAGGTTCGTTGGTACGATCGGGAAGGGAGCGTGGAACTCCTTGCCGTCGGCGGGGAAATGGTTGGACGACATCGTCCGCTGGCCGTTTTCCCTGCTGTTCGGCGGCGGATCGCCGCTGCCTGCCTATGAGCCGAACTTAACACGGGCGGACGTCGTTGACGAGTTCAGGAAGGCACGCCAGGCCGCGGCCGTGGAGGTTCTCGGACGGGATATCGTCGCCACCGTCCGAAAATTCTGCGCCGCGCCGAAAGCCGAACGGGCCACGATGAACCTTCGGGGTGTCGATACCGGTGCAATGGCCTTTCTGCTGACCATGGGCGAAGATGAGCTCAATGCCCTGTCCAGGGCAAGCGAGCCGGCGATCCGCAAATTCTGCCTGGGCAAGCAGCACGGTATTCACGGGGTCCCTATAATCGGGGTGCATCAGCCGAACCCGATTGATGCGAGGTCGCCGAGATCGTCGCCGGATCGTCGACGTTGGGACGACGAGGCGCGCCTGCGCGGCGCTGTCGAAAGCCAATTCAAGGTCGGCTGATGCCGCAGTCACGGCCTTGAACAAGGATGAAGCCGGTCGGACATTGTCTAGCCGGCTTCATCCTTCTCGTCTGTCCCGATTGTCGCAGGCGAGGAGGAAGCCGCGAGTTATACTGGAATGGAACTTTTTAGTATAACGGCCGCTTGCTTGTGTGTGGCGGCCTGGGTGCAGTTCACGGATCAGCAATGAAACGATCGCCGCGACGGAAATGTAATAATATTATTTTGAAATTTTTGTTTACAGCAATGCTTTTTCCTCTTGCCGATGATGGAAATTAGCGGAACACTTTCTTTGTTGAATTATATTTTGCACCAGGAGAAGCGCATGTACGCCCACCAATCAAAAGAAGGCACGACGGTAAAACTTGTCTTGTCCGCCAAGGGGAAACCCAGCCTGAGAGATGCGATATATGCAATCGACGTCATGAAAACGGTTGAGAAGGCCGTCGAGGACTTCGTCGACGGCCTCCACGCCGGAGAGCTGGATTCGCGGACATATCGTCGCCCTGCCCTGTCGCTCTCTCACCGCCGGTTCATCCTCGGTGACCAGGACGAGTTCGACCGCGTCTCGCCCTCCCCTTTCATTCGCGACATCGTTCTTCTTGGCGGGATGGAGGGCTGGACCGGGGCCGCCGTGAAGGCGCGGCTTCTCCATGACGAGGTGACGCTGCGCACCAATCTCATGATGCTTTCGTTCCGCCTTCGCGAACTCGATGATTTCGGCGAGAAGCCCGACATCAGGGAGGACTACGAAGACATGCTCGCGGAAACGCTGGATAGTCTCGGCGTCTATCGCCATGCGGCCTGATCGCGGGCAGCGCCGGATCGGGTGGAAGGGCTATCCGGCCATCCGTCGATTGAAGGGAAGGAAGGCGAGCACCAGCAGGCTCACCCAAGCCTTGCCGATCACTTGACCTTCAATGAAGTCCAGCGAGCCGAAAGCCAGCCATAGGAAGATAACGCTGTGCACGATCGAGCCGGCCAGTCCGCTGAGAAAGACAGCCGGCATCAGGCTGCGTTTGCGCAGCGGTGCGTAGGCCGCAAAGTCCGCCAGTTCAGCCAGGACGAAGGCGACCACGGATGCGACGACGAGTGCCGGCGCGGCGAAGATGGCCGACAAGACGCCGCCGATGGCAATGGCGACAAGGGCAACTGGATCCCTCTAAAAACCCCCCCTTTTCGGCAAATCGTGATTCAATCCGACATGCGTGATTTGGCGGGAGCAGATGATGCGGGGACAGCCTGGTTTCTTTGATCTGGACGAGCGTTATGAACGGCTGAGCGCCGTGGGCGATCCGCTCGAGAAGCTGAATGCCATCATCCCGTGGCCTGTGTTCGAGAAGCCGCTGGCCAAGGCGCTGAAGCGATCGGATGGATCAAAGGGCGGGCGTCCGCCGTTTCCGGCGGTGCTGATGTTCAAGATCCTGGTGCTCCAGGCGCTCTATAATCTCTCCGACGACCAGGCCGAGTTCGTCATCCAGGACCGGCTTTCGTTTATGCGGTTCCTGGGGCTCGGCCTTTCCGACAAGGTGCCGGACGCCAAGACGATCTGGCTGTTTCGCGAAAGTCTCGTGCGAGCCGGTGCCATCGATAATCTGTTCGCTCGCTTCGACAAACATCTCTCGCGGTCCGGGTATCTGGCCAAGGGCGGGCAGATCGTCGATGCGACAATCATCCAGGCTCCGAGGCAGCGCAATAATCAGGAAGAGAAAGACGCGATCAAAGCCGGCGGGATACCGCAGGACTGGAAGGAGAAGCCCGCCAAGCTTGCCCAGAAGGATCGCGATGCGCGTTGGACGGTGAAGTATTCCAAGGCGAAGCAGCCGAGGGAAACGCCGACATCAGCGCCAACGAAGACCCATGACATCGCCATTCCGATGTTTGGTTACAAAAATCACGCGGGCATCGACCGGGCACATGGCTTCATACGGGGATGGACGGTGACAAGTGCGAGCGCCCATGACGGTGCCCAACTCCGGAATGTCGTGACCAAGGACAATACCGCCTCAACGGTCTGGGCCGACAGCGCCTACCGATCCAAGACGAACGAGGAGTGGCTGGTAAGGAATGGCCTGAAGTCGGACATTCATCAGCGAAAGCCGAAGGGCAAGCCAATGCCGGAAACGACGTCGCGGGCCAACGGGCGACGATCCAAGATCAGGTCCGCTGTCGAGCATGTCTTTGCAAGGCAGAAGGATAAGATGAAGCTCTTCATCAGGACCATCGGGATTGGAAGGGCCAAGGTGAAGATTGGCATGGCCAATATCGCCTACAACATGCTCCGATACGTCTTCCACGAAGGTCGCCATGCCGCCGCATGACGACGGCCGCCCCGCAAGGGGCGGGAATGCCAATACAGACAGTTCAAATATCACCACCGAGAGCGGCGGTAGGCTCACATCGCCCCGTCAATGCAGGAAATCGGGGTAAATCGAGGTGTCCAGCTCTTGAGCCGCCAACCTCGTGAACGGCATCCAGCAGCACAAACGACGCACCGAGGACAAAGGCACCGCTGGGGGCATCGAGGCCGAAGCCGACCGGCAGGAGGCAAGGTCCGCCGGGCGCGCATTCTGTTCCGACGTTACCGGTCAGCCAGCCTGCAAGCGGCACGGCGGTGGCGAAGGCCGTGACAAGAGCGATAACTTTGGGCTGCATCGATCAGGCTCCTTTGCGATGTGAAGATTCCGGGCGCGCGTATGCGCGCAGGGTCGTGCCGGTGTTTTGCAACCCTGGAAGCCGGACAGGTGTGGTGAGAGACGAGGCCGGCCGGACAATCGTCCGGCCGGTGTGTTTATCCCGGCAGTTCGTCGCCGGGGTCGGGTGGCATGCCTGGAACACGGTCGAGGATCGCCAGGGCTTTCGCGACGACGACATCGATCTCGACGCTCTCGCCGCGGTCCAGTTGCGCGAGGCCTTCGGCGACATCCGCTGCCTCGGCGCGCGCCTCCCGGTTTTCGCGGAACAGGGTCGCAAAGATGCTCGCCTGCTCCCTCACCTCCTCCTCGGGCGGCTGCGGCATCGGCAGCCCCGCATCGCCGAGTGCGACGAGGAGATTGGCAGAGTCCTGCAAGCCGAGTTTCCCGGCGGCTGCACGCGCCGACAGATGCCCTCGCGAATATTGCTCGAGAATTTCTCGCTTGATCACCTTCAGCATGCCTTGGTGATTGTCCGGCTCCTCGTAGGCCATATCCCCGAAATGCTCGCGGATGAGCTGCCATTCAGCGTCCGTGATGTCGCTCATGCGCGCGCCCGCAAAGCATCGATCACCTGCTGGCGCTGCTGGCAGGCGGCGCGGAGCTGGGCGACCTCGGCCTCGAGTTCGGCAACCAGGCCGACGGCGGTGCGGGCGAGGTCTTCCATTTCGTCGGCGTGGCAGATGGCTGCGGACAGCGCGTCGCCATATGCACGATGACGGCGCGCTTCGGCGGCTGCGTCGAGACCGGCGAGCAGGCCCTGGGTGAGCGACATCACACCGCCTGCGATCAGCGCCATGCCGGCCATGTTGCCCATGGCGGCGCCGTAAGCAGGGTTCCCGAAATTCGCCATCGCAACCTCCGTCTGTCGCTTCTGCCGACTGGTATGCCGGGCTCGGGACTCCCCGGCAAGCCGGCCGACGCGGATATCGCGATCGACTGGTTAACCCGGTGTGAGCCCGATGACCGATGGGAAAGAGGTCGTGGTGCCGACGCATAAAACGCTGCGTCGGTAAACGGATTCGGGAATAGCCGTTCCCGGCAATCGAGGGGAAAGGTGATGCGCACCGGTGTCTTTGGCGAGCTTGATTTCAGGAGGCTGGCACGCACGAAGGTCCGTCAGGGTGCTTCGCGCAGTCTTTCTGAATGCCCTGATGTTGCCGATCTCGATATCCCGAATACTCTTCGGAAAATAATTGCTTACCTATGTTTTGCGAACGGATTTGCCGATTTCCGCTTCCGATATTGTTTCGGGTGCTGGCGTGGGTCCGTGCGAGGGCTGCCGATGTTCGGAAATCACCGGCTCGACCCGGACTCCGGCTCCCGGGCCTGTCGGCATGAAGTCCGGCATCACGGCGTTGATGAACCTGTCGCCCGAGCTGCATGTTTTCCTTCGGTGAAGATCGCCGGCATCGGCATGCCCGGCCACGTCGCCATGGCCGCCGGGCATGCGTGCCGGGCGGGGCCGAACGTCGATTAGAACGGTATGTCCCGCTCAGGATCGATCGGTGCCTGCTCGTCCGGGTCGGCGAGCCGTTTGCGCTCGTTTTCCTTCGCCTCCT
The DNA here is from genome assembly GCF_022682305.1 of Shinella zoogloeoides. Taxonomy (NCBI): domain Bacteria; kingdom Pseudomonadati; phylum Pseudomonadota; class Alphaproteobacteria; order Hyphomicrobiales; family Rhizobiaceae; genus Shinella; species Shinella zoogloeoides. The sequence goes on along the minus strand of NZ_CP093531.1, from coordinate 5,303 downwards.
CCTCGCGAGAAAGCCGTCGCAATGCTTCCCGCGCGATGCTGGCGGAGAAGTGGTCCCTGACCTGCCAGAGCAAATCGTAAGAATCAAGGGAATGGCCACTCCACGATTCGTTGAAAGCGCTGAGGAGAAGCGCCAAAAGTGCCCAGGGCTCTTTCCTGGCCGAACTTGCGACGTCCATGATCGTCGCGCCATACTGGACGCACGCGGCATATTCGTCATCATCCCGTTCGCTCATCGGATGAGCGAAGTTAAGATAATTGGTGCCGAACCGCAGCTCGAGGTCATGGTCATACATCGGGGCTGTCTTGAGGTCTTCGTCCTGCCTGTCGATGTTTTCGACAAATCCTTCGATGTACTCGGCAAGCTTGCGGAAGTGGAGATAGGCAGGGTCATCGTCATCGCGGAATATGGGTCGGAATTCGAGTGCGTTGGTCATCATATGGCTCCTTCTGGTCCTGTTGATGTGGGGTGAGGTACTGCGTCGCCGACGTGAAGGCCGGCGACGGAAAGGCGAGCGATCTCGACCGCTGGCGAGTGCTGCGGCTGGACAGGTCGAAATCGCGTGGGTGCCGCAAATGCGCGGCCGTGAAGCTGAAGCGGAGGCCGACGGGGTTTCTTCCGGGACTGCGAAGACGTCCCGTCAGAGATCGGCCAGGAGGCGCTTCAAGCCGCCGGTATGCCGGCTATCAGGCCGCTTCCCGGGCCTGCTGGACGTCGGATATCGCAGTGAGAAGGCAGCCGGTACGGCGCTGGATGTCGTTCAGCGCCCTGCAGAGTCGGGTCAGGCTGGCAGAGAACTCGCGCATGGCCTCATCGCCGACGATCCTGTTTGAAACGGATTCTTCGAACGCCATACTCGCCTCGGAGCTGAGCAAAAAGCAGAGCGAATCGTCCATTTGGTCAACCTGCCCACGGAGGATCTCGATTCCGGATGCGGCCGCTTCCAGGCTCATCGCCTTGGGCTCGGTGTCCTGCTCCTCGTCGAACTCGTCGATGTCGAGGAAGTATCTCAGGACGTCGCAATCGCGCCCACCGGCCCACTCCTTCAAAGTGGCCGCGAAGGCCTGGTCCGTCAGGCCGGACCAATAACCCTTTTCCCGGGCGGCATTGCGTTCGTAGTCAAGGAACCAGGCGGCGACATCGGCTTCGTGCCCGGTCGTGAGGTCTTTCACGAACATTCTCCTGACGGAGTATTCATGCTGTTTGATGAATCCGATGAATGCCTGGAGAGCATCATGGGCATGGGGGGATACGTTCGACATGTCGTTTCCTTTGGTTTTGATGTTTTCCCGGCTATCAGGATGAGCGTTTTATTTCTCATGTATTCATGCTGTCCGGATACGCAGAGGACGGCAATAGGAAAGTAACAAGTATCTCAAAATATTATTCCCGTGGTTTCTGTTAACCGGATTTGCAGGCGTATAAAACTTTAACGAAAGCTATTGACGGTATTTGGAAAGGAATAATTCTGCGACGCCTGAGCAAAAGAACGCTCCCCGCGTCGAGTGCTTTTGCCCAATAAGGCCGGCATTCCCTCGTTTGGTAAAACTCTTCTCGCAAAGACGTTCCGACCGCCCGGCGTAGCTGGTGGGATCGTTGTCGCCTGATTTGATCATGTTGGCGCATGACGGACCGGTGCAACGATTGGGAGGCGGGATTGGATAGTGGCGGCACAACCGGACAGGCCGACAGGACCCTGATCCACCCGGCCACAGCACGCTCCAGCGATCGACATGCTTGAAGGACAATCCTGGGAGCCCACATCAGATGACGGGTGCCCAAAGTCTTTCCTGATGCACGACGCACTCCGTCGATAACATATCGGTCGTCTTTGTGCCGCTTTTCTTTTTTCTACAAACCATCGCTTCCGGTATTTTCGTTCCCCACGAGGGATTAGGAAAATCGACAGGTCGAAAGACTTGGACGCCTGGTTATCGCTCCCCTTGAGGGATTGGAATGCTGTATTCCGCCTCGCGCTGAATACGGCGGCGCTGGCGCCGCGCAAAGGATCATCCCCCTCAAAAGAGAAACTCCACGGCGCCGTTTCCTCCCTGACGGGAGGGCTTCAACCGCCATTGAGGCGGAGAGAGAAGTGGCAGAAATGCCGCCTCTTTCGTTTTGGCCAAGGGGTCACACCTCCCGGTCGCCTGTACCGGTCGGCCATTGCGGCGGGCGGCATCCCGGCGTGGCCGGTCAAACTATCCCGCCGGCCGGGGACGAACTGGGAGCGGGCCGTCGCCTGCAGGGATGTCATCGATCACCACCGCGCCGCCTCCATCGATGTCGTCGAAACCGTATGCGAGGTATCCTCCCGCAGCCGCGTTCTCGTAACAGAGCCATTTTTGTTCCGCCGCATGGGCAGATAGCAGATCGACAACAGCGCGCGCCGGATCGGCATTCTCCGGTCCTCGAAACTGAAGCACAACGCCTGCCGCGATCTCGAGCGTTGCCAACGGCTGCCCCTCGGGATCGCGGACAGAAAAGAACCGGTAGTGAGGATTGGAAAGATAATGATCGTAGCGTCCATGGCCGATGCAGTGATGCATGCGCCGGCCCTCGATGAACAGCGCGTTCGGTGTCTGGAGGCGGACGAGAACGTGACCGACCCCGAGATCGGCGACCTCGACTTCGTCGTGCACGACAAGCGCGGGTAAGACTTCCGGGTTTGCGCCACCCGGATCGTAGTTTCGAGCGCGATATCGAAGGCCCTTGTCGGCCTCATGGACGAGCTGCTGCAGGTCCACGCACTTCAGAAGCTTCTTCGGCCGCCCATGCCCGTCGAGATTTTGTAGCCATGGCGCACCAATGCGGTCGGCGTAGATGAGCCAGTCGACGACATGCATGACATGCTGGCCGTACCAGCGAAAATACAGGGAAGTTCGGCGGTTCCATTTGAACTGCGGGGTGCCATCTGGTGTCCCCGCGCGCTGCGGCCAGTCGCCGATCTGGTACCATTGCGGCTCGTCGGCGTCATCCTCGGGGTCGGCCATGAAGTCAGGATCGACGAGGTCCTGGGCGATCCAGAACCGCATGAACACACGACCGAGGCCCGGAATGACCAATCCGCGAATGACGCGATCGTAGCGATCAGGAAGGTCGAGTGCCCGCACGAGAGCCTCCATCGCTTCGTGCCATTCCGGATGTGTGCTGTCTGGCTTCGGTTTTCTTGTCATCCTGCCAGTCTTCCTATTCACGCAATACGCTGGTGGGAAAAGGATGTTTTCCGGCGATGCATAGAAGAAGCCGGTCGGCGCAGGGGCCTGACCGGCCCTGACGAAGCTGCGAACGATGGGAACAGGGAGCCACCCGGCATATCGAAGGAGCCGGCAAGAGCGGCAGACCGAAAGGCAACCCTCCTGGTCAAAACGAAAGAGGCGGCATTTCTGCCACCTCTCTCTCTCCGCCTCAATGGCGGTTGAAGCCCTCCCGTCAGGGAGGGAGTCCTGTTTTGCACCCTCCCGTGGGGGAGGAAATCTCTGCTGACGCAGATGAAAGATCCGTCCGTCAGGCCAACAAATCCCTTTTTGAATCGAGGCCGCAACCTCTCCTCGGTACACCCTCCCGTCAGGGAGGAAACGGCGCCGTGGAATTTCCCTTTTGAGGAGGATGATCCTTTGCGCGGCGCCAGCGCTTCCGTATTCAGCGCGAGGCGGAATACGGCATTCCAATCCCTCAAGGGGAACGACAATCAGGCGTCCAAGTCTTTCGACCCGTCGTTTTTCCTAGTCCCTCGTGGGGAACGAAAACACCGGAAGCGGTGGTTTGTAGCAAATAGAAAAGCGGCGCATGTCCGATCCCTTTTCCCGTCGCTTCCGGTAATTAAATGATAAGATCATCTTCCATTTCTGTCAATACAACTCTCAAACTATTCTTGAGAAAGCCAGATTATATTTAAGGTAATAATTTTCATTTTAGAATTTGTTATTCTCATAATCGAGACTATATACGAAGTATAGTTCCACTGGAGCCTATTCTGCATTGGAGAAAGAGGTCGGGAGCCCGCAGTCTGACCTGGGCTCCCTGACTTGCCGTTTGCGCGCCACCATTCATTCGATCCGGTCGAAGAAGCCGAACGGGTCTTGCTCGCCGGAACACCGCCGCCCCCGTCGACGAGCTACTACGCCGCTTCCAGAGGCTCGCCTTCGAGGCGGACGGCCGTGACCGTGTCCATGAAGCCGGTCAGCGCGTGTGCGGCAGCCTTGCGAGCGGCGATACGGTCTCCGCGGGAGCTTCCGCTTGCCATTCGTCCGACACATGCCAGCGCCTGTTCGAGGCTCTCCTCGTCGAGGTCGATCGCCTCGAGCAGGTCGAAGACCGTACAGTCCTCGGGGAACGGCACAGCCACACCGAGAAGCGGATCGATCCCCTCCTCCACGAGATAGAACGCGCCGCGCACGACAGCGAGCTTGCAGCCGGAAAGCGGAGAACTGGGGTGGATTTCGACGACAGAGGCGTAGAATTTGCTGATTGCGCTGACCATGGATTTACCTTTCCGCACATGCGTGCCGATGAGAGTGAGACGAGGAAGAAGTTTTGGCGATGGCCGAGGCCTCACTCCGGGGGCGGCTCCTCGACGTGGAACATCTGCGGCGCAGGCCGCTCGCCGAACCTCGCATTGACGACGGTTTCCCTCACCTGGATGCTCCGGCCGGAGGCAAGCGTGCGACGGTGAGTACGACGCTCGTGCGTCGCGCGAGGACCGAGCTCGCGAGCGCGCTGTCTCGCGCCGTCCAACTGCACCTGGCGACGGATCACAGCGGGAAGGCGAACGATGCGCTGCACCGGCATCGGAGCGAGGCCCCGGCGAGCGCGCTTCCGGTTCAAACGCGCGTTGACCTGGACGTCCTCGATCACAACGGCCGGCTGGCACAGCGTCCGGAAGAAACGCAGAAGCATGGTGTGATATTTGTGGAGCTCTTGACCCTCATGAAGGGTATCGAGACCGGTGGGAGTCCTGGCCTGGAAAACGGGCGTGCCGTCATTGAGCCGGTGACGGCGATCGAAGATGAGGGCGACGCCATAGTATACGAGGGTGTTTCCAACGAACATAAAGGGGTCGGCGTTGTAACCGTGTCCCGTGTCCGTGACATCCCAGAGGAGAACCGGAGTCGGGCCGCCGTCCGCACGAACGACTTCGGTCTGAACGATGATCCTGTCATGGGGAATGGGGTAGTCGGCTGCTTCGGCAAGTTCAGCATTGGTCAGCCGCGGAAAGATAGCGTTTCCGAGGAGGTTGATCCGCGCGCCGGAGTTCGTCCAGGTGAAGACAAACTTCGCAGGGTCGGTCAAGCTGGCCAACGCAA
>NZ_CP093530.1 GCF_022682305.1 Shinella zoogloeoides | reverse complement strand
GTCCGCAACGCATAACCGTTCGGGGACATGACGCTGTCGTCATCATGAGCGTCGAGGAGTTCGAGCGCCTGTCACCTGCTGCGCCTCGTGTACCGTTCGTCAACTTCATGGAGGCATTGCATCTCGGCGGACTGGATCTCGACCGCGAAGCCGACCACGGTCGGGATGTCGAGCTGTGAGAGGCTGGCTACTCGATACCAATGTGGTGGCCGCGCTGATCAACCCGCAGGGCGCTCCCTCGGTCAAAGCATGGGCAGCAAGCCAGGACGAGGAGACGTTCCATCTCAGCATCCTGACACTCGCCGAATACGACAAGGGCATATGTAACCTGCCGAACGACCATCCCGATCGCTCGCGCTATATCGCATCGAGGGATGCTCTCGCGGATCGGTTTGGCGATCGCGTGCTTTCCCTGCGCGACGAGGCCGTGCGGCTCTGGGGACGCATATCGGGAGAGGTCAAGAAAGCCACCGGGCATCCGCCGCCCGTGATCGATACGCTCTTGGCGGCGACCGCAATCGAGACTGACCTTTATCTCGTCACGCGGAATGTGAAGGACACCCGCCATTCAGGCGCGGTCGTCTTCGATCCATGGGCCGACGATCCGGCGGAGTTTCCGCTGAGTCAAAAGTCCAGAAAACCACGATAGCGAGAAACCGCTGACCGGGGTTTTCGACCGACTATTGCGGTACATCCAAGCCTCGGCGACCAACTCTGCGGCGGTCAATGGGTGCATGAAGGAAAAAGGCGGGGCCGAAGCCCCGCCTGATCGCTCAACCCAGCGCGTCCATCTGCGCTTCGGCCGCCTTGCGGTCGAGCGTCTGGCCGGGATTGTCGACCGGACGATCGAACGGCTTCCAGCTTTCCCCGACGGCGTATTCGTAGGCTGCAACCGCACCTTCGGCGGCCATGCGGAGCGAGAATGCCTGGACACCCATGTCGGCGGCGAATTCCCGCTTGCGCTGGGCGGAACTGTCGTAACCGACAATGCCGTCCCGGTCGTCGTCGCGGGCGTCGCTGGCGGCCTTGGCCGTAGCGTCGCGGGCTTCCGTCACGGCGCGCGAGTAGAACTGGCCGGCGCCATGGGCGGATCCGACGTAGGCTCCGACGATGCGCTGCAGGTGGATCTGCATCGCGCGCTCTCCGAGGCCTTCGGACAGAGCGTCGACGGTTTCGAGGATGAGACGCTCGTGCGTGTCGCGCACGCCGTCGCCGTCGACGACGGCCGTCCCGAAGCTTTCGGCGATCCGCATCGCCTGGGCGGCATCAGGGCAGGTCAGCCGGACCATTTCGAGGGTTGCACCCTTGCGGAGCTGGACGACGCGGGCGGACGGGCGGGAGGTTGCTGACTTGGCCATTTTCGATTTCCTTCTGGTTTTCTCCGAAGGCTTGCGCCGGCCCCTTGCCGGAGCGCCCTTCGGTGCGGTCGAGAAAAGCCGGTGGTCAGACGGTCGCTTTCACAGGTCCGGGGCGCCTGAGCGAGAAAGGCGGGCTTGCGGTCAAGCGGGGGCACAGCCCCTGCGCGGGACGCGGGCTCGCCTTGCGAAGGGAGGGTGAACCGGCCGCAACGCGGCGCGCAGCGGCCTTGAAACGACCGGCCGCCGGATTACGACCGTGCAGAACCGAAGGGTGCTCCGGCAAGGGGTTGGCTCATCGCCCGAACCGAAAGGAAATCGATGGTCGCGAACGTCCTCACCCTGACGCCTCCCGCGCCGATCAGCGACTCATGGTCTAACCCGGTCCGGCCGAACCAGATGCCGCTGGCGATCAGTCCTGATCGCAATGCGAGGGGCAGACGTCCTGTCGACTAGCATTGGCGGCGCGTGGCCACGCTCGACTGCCTCGTCCTGAGAGTCCCCGACAAGGCCGAAGGTATCCTGAAGGTGCGCTTGCAGCATCCCGACCGATCGCACCGGCCTTCGCCAGGACCATCATGGCGCGGGGCACTCAGGTCCTGAGTTCCTACTCCGAGATGCCCATGGCTGCGCGGGCTCCTGCAGCAGCGCGACGAGTTCCTCGAACAGCTCGGCCTTGTGATAGGCCATTTCGCTGAACACCTCGGGAGCGTCGCCCGCCGGCCCGGAATAGGCAGCATCTGCGCGTTCCCATGCCTTGATGACGTAGGTTTCGCCGGCATTGTCGGAATCGGGAAGCGCGCCGGTCCAGTCCTCGTCGGCGATGGCCAGACGGCAGGCGTCCTCTACGGTGTCCGCAGAGTGCGTCCCCTGGCGATAGTTCGGCCCGCGGTACATCGTTTCTATCGTACAGGTCTTCATGGTCTCCTCCGTGGAAACTCGCAATGATGATGGGGATGGACGCCGGCACTGGGGGCGGCGCTATAAGTCGAGGATGAACTGCCCGCCCTTCGGCGGCGCTGGAGCGCCAACCGGACCAGGACATTTGCGAAGAACACCGGCGGCGAGTGCGGCATGCTCACGATCGATATGCAGCTCGGTGGCGCGATGCCCGGACGGCCGGAGGCACCATCTCCCGACGCCCACCCTGCAGGTAGGGCAGGGGACGCGGGTGACGGGATGGTCCGGCCAGGTTTCGCCGCAGCGGTCGCAGGAGAAGATCATGACGGTCTCCGCCCGGCAGGTCGCTCGCGCAGAGCCTCGATTGCCCGGTCCTGCCGGGCGAGCTTGCGCGATAGCGCATCGATCTCCTGCTGCCGCTCGGCCGTGATCGCGGTGAGGTTGGCGCGATAGCGGGCAAGGAAGGCGCCCGCCTCCAGCGGCTGGCCTCGCCGATAGGAGCGCCGGCGCGGATGCAGGTGCGGAATGACCGCTGTCATCCTGCGAATAATCTGCCGGTCGATCAGGTCGAGCTGGTGCTGGGTCTGCCGGCGTGCCTCTTCCATGCGGGACAGCAGCGAGCGGCAATCGGAAAGCGAGTTCATGACGCTTTCCTCCGCTCCCATCCGACGAAGGACGACGGGCCATTATCGGTGGCATGACACCCTTCATCGATAACGAAGCCGAAGGGCCCGCGTCCTTGGTATTCTGCCTTCGGCGCCAGAAACCGCCGCTCCACGACATTGGCGCCACGTCGACCGCCGAGGACGGCGACCACTTCGATCATGCCCGGATGATGGCCGGAGGTGATCGCCGACGCGACGATCCAGTCGCCGGCATGACGGCGCTCGAAGGCGTGGCGGTCCTTGCCGCTCGATTCTCCCGGCTGAAGCGGACGTCCGAAGATCGCCTCCCATTCGTCCGGCCATTTGTCCTTGATCATGCGCTCCGCGAGCTTGCGCTCGTAGGTGGTGAACAGGTCGGGGAAGTTGAAGGTGACAATCGCCCAGGCTTCATCCTCTTCGTACCAGCCCGAACTGATCCGAAGGGACCGGACGATCCGCTTGTTTCGCTCGGCGGAGAGGCGAAAGCCGCCATGGCCGGCGGTCATGTGGGCGACAATGCCCTCGGCATAGATCGTTGCAAGCTGGGATGGCCCCCATGGCGTGCTGCAGACCATCCGGGTCTGGAGACGCTGAAGTCTCGACAGTTCGCGCTGGTGCTGCACGGTTTCAAAAACACGCGACCGGAAAGCGACCTCATCGGCAAGTTCGCCATCATGTCCATAGAAGTGCTCGCGCCGCAACGTCGACAGCGGCTGCGCCAGGCGCCAAGCGCTGGCGAGGAAACCGCCACCGGCGGCGCGTGGCAGCATAGCGAGCAAGAGATCGCCCAACCGGGCGACCGGAAAGCCTTCGCTGCTGGAGCCGAACTCGACCCGTGTATCCTCAAGGGTCGAGGTAGCATCGTCGGGAAGATCGGACGCGTTCATGCTGCTGTTCTCCCCTCTACATGGTCGGCCGCCAGCTCGTCGGCGGTGACTTCGACCGTGAAGGCATCGGAAAACGCAGTGTTGTCAGCGAGCCAGGAGCAGGCAGCAGCCCGGTCATCGGCGAGATGAAGGATCAGTGCGGCGGGATCGTTCCGCTCGAAGATCCGCACCGATCCGATCTTCGGGCGCGAGGCAATTCGGAAACGATAGGCAAGGCCGGTGGAAAACGTACGAAGGTCGTTTTCGCAACGGAGCATAAAGAACGGCGCAGCGCCGGGGCAGTCCTGGCCCGTCTCGCCGAACTTGCGAACGAGAAGGCCGGCGCCGTTGTTGCGCTTCCAGTGATAGAGCGTCGCCACATGGTGTTCCGGGGGACGGGGGTTTCCATCGGACCATTCGACGACGGAACCGATGGGCGCGAGCGGGATGATCAGGTCCGCATTCATAGCGTTCTCCTGCAGGATCGTGGTTGCCGGACACACCTCCGCCACCGGTGATGCCGGCAGCGAAGGTGTCGAGCGGGAAAGGGAAGCGCGGCGGCCTATTCGGCGGCGATCGAGTAGGCGGTTTCTTCCTCGATGACGGTCTCCTCCGCCGGGGTGTCACCATCCGCATGGGCAGCGCCGGCATCGATCACCGCGGGGGCGGCTTCAGCGGTGGAATCGCCGTCTCCGTCGCCCTCGGATTCGTCCTCATCTCGGGACTCGCCTTCACCCATGGCTAGATCGCGAGCCTTGAGGAGGTAGGAAAGCTCGCCCAGTTCCGGTGCAAAGCGGGCTGCAGGATGGACGAACACCCCCTCCTTGTAATGCTCGACAAGCGCGGTGCGCGTTTCGCGGACACGCTTGCCCGGAAGGATCGACACTGCGGCGCAGGATGATTCCAACGCCGGGCGCGACAAGCATTCCACGAACGCTTCCGTCGCCATGTTCGCGATGAAACTGTCAGCACCGATGGCATCGCCGGCGATGCGCGCGACGACACCGCTACTGGTGTGGCCCCTACGGCAAGACAGGGTGTCGATCAGCGCGGAACGGGCGGCGACGCGCAGGGTGTCCACGTCGAAGTCGAGCTTGCCGTTTTCATCGAGCAGCATCGCGGCATGCCGGTTGAAGCGGCTCGTCCCGATAAGACCGTCGGAGGAAGGCGACTGGACGTTCACATTGGCGCCGGCGAAGGCGAGAATGAGCAGCGCCATCAGCGTGTCGTCCTCGATCGGAGCACGGCCGAGCGCCTCGCGGAGCGCATCTGTGCGGAAATCGCCGATGATCTTGTACCCATCCTGCGTCACGTCGGGGCGCGGTTTGGTAACAATCACCTCGTCGGCGCCTGAGACCGCGCCGGAGCCGTCTTTGCCGGCCTTGGCTTTCGCCTTCTTCTTCTCGTCGGGCATCCGGTAATGCACGGTCTGCACCTTGCCGGTGCGGTCGAGATACATGGCGGTATGGTCGGATTTCTGCGGCTTGGTGTAGACCTTCTCCGCCTTCTTCGGAAGTTCCGGCTCGCCGTAGCTGTTGACTTCTACAATCGCGCCCCGCTTCGGCAGATTGCTCGTCATCCATTCATGCTGGGCGCCAAGGTAGGCCTCGACATTGGTGGTGTAGCGGTTGTCTTCGTTGCCCGGCGCAAACAGGTCTTCGGCCCATTCGATGCCGTACGCCGCGGCGAGATCGTCACCGAAGCTGGCATCGCGCGCGAACATGCGCCGCTTGTTGAGCGCGCTGGCGATGTACGGCCAATGTGCCCTCTCGCCCTTTCTCGGCTTGTTGGCCTTCCAGACCTCGCCCTGCTCTTCGAGGCTCGCCGCCGCAATGAAACGCAGCTGCTGCTCGTTCGGCATATCGCCGAGCGTCATCTGTTCGAGCATCGCGGGCAGGACGTTGGCGAGCAGCCGCAGCTTGCGGACCTGGCGGACAGGCAATGCCAGCGCCATGGCGATCGCTTCCTCGCTCCAGCCTTCCGCGACCAGGCGCTCGATGCCACGCCACTGGTCGACCGCGTTCAGGTCTTCGCGTGCATAGTTCTCGACCATGCTGCTCATGGCGCCGTTGTCGTTGGCCGCTTCCTTGACCAGAACCTCGATTTCGGCAAGACCGGCGGCAATCGCCCCGTCCCTGCGGCGGTGGCCGTTTTCGATCATGAGACCGTTTCCACCGTCCGGCCCGGTAAATACGATCGGCGGCTGGATGATGCCGACCGCCTTGATGGTCGCGGTCATCAGAGCGTCGGCCTGGGGCGACGACTTGGTGCGGCGGGCCGTGTTCGGGTTGTCCAACAGATCGCGCGGATCGACCTTCATGATTTGCATGGGATGTTCCTTTCCGGGGGTACGGACGCGGCCCTCTTGCCGGTCCTTCTCGTGTCTTCTTTTTTCCGAAGACACCTCCCGGACCGCGGGGCGGCCGGACCGGTGCAACTGCGGCCGAGCGTCCCTGCAGCGATGGACAAGCGGGGCCGACGGCCCTGCGAAGGACGAGTTGCCGGGATGCGCAGGCGGCGGTTGAGCGAAGCGCCGCTGGGAGGACCGATCTGCGATCGGGTTTCCCTTTTCTGTCCCTTTCCTTTCTTCTGTCCTGCCCTGGCAGATCGCTTGTTCGCCGGGAAAGTCAGACGACCTGTCTTGACACGACCATGGTGGCGGAGCAGGGAGCACCTTGCGCGTCTTCAGCACCGGCGCCGCGCAGTTCGAAGCGGACGCTCAATAGGTTCTGGTTCTTTGACTAGTCATCTTGCGATCCCGCTATCAAGAGGGTTCGATGAAGAAGACAGCAGACATCAAGGCGCCGAACGCGATCGACATCGAGGTTGGCCGGCGCATACGCCAGCGCCGACAGATGCTTGGCTTTAGCCAGAGTATCCTTGCCGAGAATCTCGGCGTCACGTTCCAACAGGTGCAGAAATATGAAAAAGGCACAAATCGCGTTGGTTCGAGCCGACTTCAGAATATCGCGCGCTTCTTAACTTGTCCGGTCGCCTATTTCTTCGAGGGAACAGACCAGATCGCACGGGAGGATGGGAATGTTGAGGGGAGCAACGTGACCGATTTCGTGATGTCGAGCGAGGGGCTCCAGCTCAACCGCGCCTTCCTATCGATATCGAACGGAAAAGTCCGACGACGGTTCGTCGCCTTGGTCAAGACCCTCGCGAACGATCAGGACGCCGCAGACGCTAGCGACGCTCTCGATCCGTAATTGCCGTAGTGATCGATGACTGCGTAGGAGCCAACCTCTACCGACGCATTCGCGAAAAGCTGGACCGATAAGCGGCGATAGCTATCGGCAAAAAAAATGGGCCTGCGAAACCGCGGCCCATTGAAGTGTGAAGGTCAAAACCTCCAGAGGGGAACAGCTGACGCGGCGGCACTGGGAGGAGAAAGACCGCCATGTGCATCAACTGCAAGCATAATGCCCGTTTCTTGACCATCTGGAAAACATTTATTGTGCAACGCAGCTATGCGGCGGCTGCGTTGCTCCCGTCGTGATCGTCGCCGGCGCTATGCCGCCTGCGCGACCGGCTCGGCGGTGGCGCGGGCTTCGGCGGCCAATGCTTCCTCGACCTCCTCCAGTTCCCGGCGCTTTGCGGCAAGTTCGTCGGCGAAGGCGAAGGTGCCCGTTTCGTGCGCGCGATACGAGGCGAGCCGGCGGTTGGCGTCTTCCAAATGCTGGCGCTGGCGGTAACGCTCGCCCGCGAAATCGTCGAGCGCATGTTCGAGACGGGAGATTGCTCCGAGCGGCGTGACGGTGACCGGCAGATCGACCTCGTAGTCGGCGCCGGTGCGTTGCAGGACGGTGCGGTAGTGATACGCGTCCTTGCCGAAGCGCTCTCCCTCGTAGATGACGTCGAAGCCGCCGATCGACCCGAGCTGTGCGTCGCCCTCGTGCTGAAGCTGGACGAGCGTTAGGACCTCCTTCATCACCGCGCGCCCGGCGTCCTTGCGCTCAACGTGCCGCTCCCCGAGAACGGTCATCGTGAATGCCTCGCCTGATGTCGGCACCAACCGCGCGATGTCCTTGCCGATCTCGTCGATGCGGCGCGTAGCAATCTCGATATCGCGTTCGGCTTCCCGCAGCCGCCGGCGGACCGAGAACAGGTCGTCGTCATGGGCGGCGCGCAGGCGCTCGAGGCGGGCGATATCGGCCTCCAGACCGGCCTTTTTCATCAGCCGTTCGTCGCCTGACGCGATCGCCTTGGCCATCGCAAACTGGTTGGCGGCACCCTCACCGAGATCTTCCAGCCGGCGGATCGACGTATCGCCGGAGAGTGCGGCGGCGATAAACCGGGCCTTGCGCTCGTTGTTCTGCCACATGCTGGCGTCGAGACTGCCTTGCGTCGCATAGGCGAAGATGTCGACGATATCGTGCTGGTTGCCTTGGCGGACGATGCGGCCCTCGCGCTGCTCGATCTGCGACGGCAGCCACGGCACGTCGAGGTGATGAAGCGCCTTGAGCCTGAGCTGGGCGTTGACCCCGGTGCCCATCATCTCGGAGGAGCCGATCAGGAAGCGGACGCGCCCGGCACGGACGTCGCCGAACAGCCGTTGCTTCGCCTCGGACTTTTTATAGTCTTGTATATAGGCGATTTCGCTGGCGGGCACGCCGAGCCGGACCAGTTCGTCGCGAATCCAGCGGTAGGCCGAAAAGCCCCGCGTCTTTTCCACGTTGATCGTACCAAGGTCGGAAAAGACCATCTGCGCGGCGCCGGGCAGGTCGTAAGGCTTCCCATCAGGACGCAGGAAGACCTGATCCGCTGTTTCCTGCCAGATCCGGAAGGCATTCCTGACAAGCAGATTGAGCTTGTTGTCCGGCTCGTTGTCGTTGGCCGGCATGACGAGGCGCAGGTCGATCGCCGCATGGCGGCCATCGGTGATGACCGAGAGCAGGATATCGTCGCCCGGCTGCGCCGGTCCCTCGCGCATCTCGATCGCCTTGATGCGGCTGTCGAGGATCTGCTGGTACATCTTGAACGCCGCGGTGGGTGTCGCGGTGACGATCTGCCGTCCGCCGGTGGAAATGGCCGGAACACGGACATATTCCCGGAGATCGGCGGGCATCACGACGTCCGCAAAGGAGCGGAACATCGAGATCAGTTCCGGGACGTTGACGAAGCTGGCAAAGCGCGAGACCGGCTTGTATTTGCCCGAAGGCTGGATCTCCAATTCGGTGGTCGTCTCACCGAAGGTGCTCGCCCAGGCGTCGAACTCATGCAGGCCGCGTTCATGGAGAGCGTCGTAGCCGAGCAGGCGCTGGACGGAGAACATCTCGCCGAGCGTGTTGGTGATCGGCGTGCCGGAGGCGAGAACGAGCGCGCGGCCGGGGTTCTTCGTTTCGATATAGCGCGACTTTACGTAGAGATCCCAGGCGCGCTGCGAGCCGTTCGGGTCGATGCCCTTCAGCGTCGACATATTGGTTGCAAAGCTGAGCTTGCGGAATTCCTGCGCCTCGTCGACGACAATCTGGTCGACGCCGATTTCCGAGATGGTCAGCAGATCGTCCTTGCGGGTGGATAGCGCTGTCAGCCGCTCCTCCAGCCCTTCCTTCAATCTCTCTAGCCGCTTGCGCGACACGCGGTCGTCGGCCTCGACCCGGGTCAGCAGTTCCTCGTAGAGCTGCAACTCGTCCTGGATCATGCTCTGCTCGAAGGCGGAGGGGACGGCGATGAACCTGAAGGCGGAGTGGGTGATGATGATCGCGTCCCAGGTGGCCGTCGCCGCCCGGCTGAGGAAACGCGCGCGCTTGTCCTTGGTGAAGTTGCTCTCGTCGGCGACGAGAATGCGGGCGGATGGATAGAGCGCCAGGAATTCGCGCGCCGCCTGTGCGAGGCAATGGCCGGGTACGACCAGCATCGCCTTGGCGATCAGGCCGAGACGGCGCTGTTCCATGATGGCGGCCGCCATGGTCATCGTCTTGCCGGCGCCGACGGCATGGGCGAGATAGGTCGCGCCATCTGCAATGATCCGCCAGATGCCGCGCTTCTGGTGAGCATAGAGCGTGAACGCAGCGGAGGCGCCGGGCAGCTGGAGATGCGAGCCGTCGAACTTGCGCGGCGCAAGGTTGTTGAAGCGCTCGTTATAGACGCCGGCCAGTCGGTCGGTCCGCTCGGGGTCCGTCCAGACCCAGCGCTCGAATTCCGTCTTGATCTTCTGCAGCTTCTCGCGCGCGGCTTCGGTATCGACGACGTTCAGTACCCGCCGTTCGCCGCCGGCGTCCTTGAAGGTGTCGAAGATCTGCGGCACGCGGCTGTTGAGCGCATCGGCGAGCAGTTCGCCGGCGTGTCGGCGGCTGGTGCCCCATTCCGACGTGCCGGCGGCGCGATAGCCGAGCTGGCGCGCTTCGACGGTCCAGGAACCGAGTTCCGGCATATGGTGGATCTTGATCTCGACGTCCATCGTCTGCTTGACGAAGGCGACGACATCGGCGGCCGGGATCCATGGCGCGCCAAGACGCGCGGTAATATCCGAGGGACGCAGAGGCGAAGGCTGGACAGCCACCAGCGCGCGGACATTGCGCTCAAAGGTCGGATCGAGCGCCGCAGCGACTTCAGCGGCCGCAAGCTTGGTGCGGACCGGGCCGGAGAGATAGGCGTCAGCGGTCTGCCACGCGCCGTCCGCCGGGTTCTGGAACACGGTGTCACCGAGCTGGTCGACCACCTTGTCACGGTCGCAATGGAGTAGCTCGGCGATGTGGTCGAGGTCGACGCGGCCGCGCTCGTTGAGCACGACGGCAAGCGCGTCGCCGGCATTCGTCACCACCGGCGGGGCAGGGGGCGCGATCACCCGCTGCGAGAAGATCGGACCGGGTTTGGCCGTGTCGGTGTCGAGGTCGTAGTCCTCGATGGAGGCTACCAGCCAGCAGTCGGGATCGTCACGAAATGGCTGGAGGTTCGGCTGGCGATGCGTCTCGCGGGTCTCGCCGGAGTCCACATCCTCGGTAATGCTGACGGTCGTGTGGTTGATCGGCCCGAAATCCCTGACGAAGCTCGACCAGGCGATGCGCAGCCGCACCTGCAGGTCGCGCCACGGCCGGCCGGTCTCCTGCGCCTTCAGCACCTCGCGCACGGCGTCGCGGACAGCTATCAGCTTCTGTACGATACGGACGTGCTTTTCCGTCAGACCGTCACCGACACGGCCCTTCCTGACCTTAATCACGACGGGCTGGCCGTCGACGATCTGCATCAGGCCCTGCCTGTTGTCGACGAAGTAGCTGCCTTCGCGAACATTGGCATTGCCGGGCCGCAGGTCGACAATTTCCGTCAGCTCCTCCTCAAGATCGAGATCGATTTCGGTCGGCTCGCCGTCATAGATGTCTTCCGGCAGACGGCAGATGGCAGCGTCCAGCACCTCGGCGGGATCCTCGCCCGCCCGCGCCCGGCAGGTGTAGGTCTCGCCGAACGGACCGGAGGTCAGCGCATGGGTACCGAGAACCATGCCGGGATTGTCTGCGAACCAGCGATTGACGCGGATGGCGCCTTCGTCCTCCGTGGCGGGGCAGACTTCCTCGATATCGAGCCACGACGTATCGCCCTCCGGCTCGCCGGCTTTGCGCTTGCGGAAGAAGAGGATATCGACGACGGTGTCCGTGCCGGCGTCGCGGCGGAAGCTGCCTTCAGTCAGGCGGATAGCCGCGATCAGGTTGGCCGATTTGGCGATATGCACCCGCGCCGTGGCGTCCGCTTTGTCCATGGTACCGCTGCTCGTCACGAAAGCCGCCAGCCCACCGGGTTTCAAAAGGTCGATAGAGCGGGCGATGAAGTAGTCGTGCAGACGAAGCGCAAGCGGTCGATAATGATGGTCGGAGCGAACCGTCCTGTCGGAGAAGGGCGGATTGCCAATCGCGAGATCGTAGACGACGCCGAGATCGGTGCGGGCGAAGTCGCCGTTGACGATGCGCGCCTTCGGCTGCAGCAGCCGCACGATGCGGGCCGTGACCGGATCGAGTTCGATGCCCGTGACATGGCTGGTGGCGCGATAGGTCGGTGGCATCAGCGCGGGGAACAGCCCCGTGCCGATGCCCGGCTCCAGCACGCGGCCGCCGCGCCAGCCGAGACGCTGCAGCCCGGCCCACATCGCCCGCACGATGAATTCGGGTGTGAAATGCGCATATTGGGTGCAGCGGGCGAGCGAGGCATAGTCCGCCTCGTTGACGGCCGTCTCCAGAAGGCTGCCGAGATCGTCCCAACCCTCGCGGAACTCCACCTCGCCCGGACGGCGGAACATGCCGTTGGCAAGCTCCGACGCGCCGAAGCCGGTGAAGCGAATGAGTTTCTGCTGTTCCTCCCGTGTCGCCGGCCGGTCCTGTTTTTCAATTTCGCCGGCGATGAGGATGGCGCCGACGTTCGCCTTCGCCCGTTCCTTCCAGCCGGCGGCGAGACCGCGGCCCTCGTCGTCGAGGAAGAAATTGCTGCGCGCGCCCTGTTTGCGCGGTGCCGGCTTACGCGCCGCGGCGATCGGTAGAGCCGGGGCAGGGGCGGGCGGCGTCGGGTCCGGATCGTCGTCATTGGCGGCGAAGGGATCGTGGCCGCTGAACCCGGTCATGCCGAGGCCGAGGCCCAGGCCGGACGTCAGCGCGGTGTTGCCGAACATGTCGAGCGTGAAAGGATCGTTGCTCATCGAGATCTCCTTGTGAGCAGGCGTGCGCCATCGTCCGCGGGAAGGGGTTCCGGCAGGTGAGGGGCGCTTGTGATGGGACGAGGGGGGTGATGCGGTCGGAAGCGGAGCGATGTCCTTCCTTCTTCAGACCTTGTCTTGCACGATCCGGAGCCCGCATCGCGGGCAGCCGGTCAAGGGCCGCTTCAGCGGCAACGCCTGCCCTTGACGGGCCGGACGCGCATGCGGGAAAGGCGCTTCTCCTTTCCTTTTCTTCTCCTTTTTTCACCGGCCGGCGGTCAGGAGCTGGCAGGCGACGTCCGAGGAATGACTAGGGTGATGCCTGCTTCCGCCTGTGCTCCTCCAGAATCTTTTCCGAGGCGGCTTTCGCGCGTGCCCGTGATTGCGCGGCGCGTGCGGGCAGGTCGCGGGTCTTGACGTCCTTCAATTCCTCGACGTCTCTCATCACGGTTTCCCTGGCGATGTAGCTCCAGATGTTGGCGGCCAGTTTCGGGTTCTTGAGCGAGCGCCGGTAAACGGCCACAGCGACCTCCGTGGCATCGTCCATCTCGAAGCAGGTATCGAAATGTCGGGTATGGCCACCTTTCCGGGAAATGACCGTCGCGGCATAGTTGACACGTCCGGCGAAGTTGTCGGTGCGGTAAACGCTGGGCATGGATATGCTCCTCAGTGTGGGGGAAAATGGTCTGTCGGAGTGAATGGGCGAGGCTCACGCGTCGCGCTTCGCCGCGAGCCAGTCCTCGTAGCCGCGTCGAGTGTCGCCGTTCGCAACCTCGTACTGCCAGTCCTCGATGGGGAACTGGCGTTCCGGTTCCGATCCGTCCGGATCGAGGTTCGATAGAGCGTCCTCGGCGTCGGTGAACGTCATCATTTCCATGATGGCGACAGCTTGCATCCAGGCCTTGCGGCTTCGGGGATCCCGTTCCTCGTAGAATTTCCAGGTGTCGGGCACCTGGTAGCCTGTGCCGATCAGCTCGGCCAAGAGGTAGCGGGCAAGCGCGTTCGTTTCCTCGACGATCTGGCTATCGCTACGCCCCTGCAGGGCGGTTAGGATAGCCGCGAGAAGCTGATCGACACCCTCCTGCAGCTCGTCACCCTCGAAACCGGCAATGAAGCGCTCCGCGCGATCGAGCGCCTGAAGGAGGAGAGGCGAAGGCGATGCGATCCGCGGGCATCGGACCTCCTCCAGATCGACGACGGTGACGACACCGTCCGGCGCCTCGACATTGTAGACGTTGGCTGAACTGGCCGGGCGCCGAACGATCTCGTGCGCCTTGCACGCCGCGTCGATCGGCGATGCGGCGTCATCGATGTCGATGTCCCATGAAACACGGTAGGTCATTGGCGCTTCTCCCGATAATCCGCCAGCTTCCCCAAAACCTTGACCGCGGCCTCCTCGGTCGATCCTGGAAGCGCTGGGCCGCGGTCCGTCCAAGCCAGAACCTCGATGACCGCCGGCACGAAATCGTGGTCGAACGGCGTCGGCGGTCCGACCAGGCGCTCGCGCAAATGATTGTGGATCTTGAGTGCCAGACCCGCGACCTGGATGGCCCGCCGGCGCATTCCAAGCGGTCCCACCAATGCCCAGACTTCGACCATCTTATGCACGCTTTGCGAAATCGGCTCATCATTCATGAACCGATCGTTGAAGTCGAGCATGGCTTCCCAGCAGGCGAGCGTCGTCTCCAATCGCCGTTCATCCTTGTCGACTTCGACAGGAACAGGTGCGCCGAAGGACTCGACGAAGCGGCGAATCCTGGTCAGAGAATTGTGCCCGCGCGGGTCCAGGATGAAGTTCTCGCTCGGGAACTTGCCGTCCCGCTGCAGGTCGATGACGTCGCGCATCCGCTTGACGGCCGGTTCGGCGCCGGCAAGATCGGGAACGCCCGGCGATCGCCTGATACCCTCGGCCGGTCGCTGGATCTCGGTCTCGGCGCGCATCTCCTCGAAAAAGTCGTCGCTGTTCCTGCCGGCAATCTCATTCGCCGTCACCAGCATGATGTTCATGCCGAAACTGTCCGGGTTCTGCGAGGGATGCCGATACCACTCCAGCACCCTGATCTCTGCCAGGGCCGTGGAGCGTGCAACGATATCTTTCAGGATGAACTCCCAAGATGTTTCGCTCAGGTCGACCGCAACCGTTTTTCCCGGCTCGTCCTCTTCGCACCAGGATTTCCAGACCCGCGCGATGATCCGGTTGATCTCGCTATGCGCAACAGCGCGCGACATCATATAGGCATTGGTGAGTTCGTGTGCCGGGATGCGCAAGTGGCTCGCCACGCCGCGGTCGCTATAGAGCAGCAGACCGCTGTCGGTCTCGCCGGCGTCGAAGACATGCGAGAGCACGAGGCGTTCAAGCAGGGTCATGTCGTCGAGCGGGATCGCCGGCGTGATGACGACGGTCGTTTCAAGGTCATTCATGGGTTTCTCCTTCCGGAAATGGAAAACCCGGCGCTATTGCCGGGCTAGTCGATGGTTTCGAGATGCAGTTGGGACGCCTATTCGGCTTCACCTGCCGGTTATGTCGCGTTCACGCGGCGGCCACGTCCGGCAGGTAGCGCAGATGCACCGGGAGCTTGGCGGCGATCTCCTCGTCGGTCATGGCTTCGAGCAGTTTCGGGACGCTGCCCAGTTTGCCACCGAAGAAGTGAACAGTGCGCCGGCCGCGCGATGCATGAGGCCAGCGATAGTCGGCGTAGCCGCGATAGAGTTCCGCAGTGCTGCTCCAGATGTGCTCGAGACGTTCCTCCCGCGTCATCGCCTGCACCGGCCGGCTCTCGCGTTCGATGATGGCGAGACGCATCCGCTCGACGGAGACATCGTCGGAAAGATCGCAGTAGCCATGGAAGTAGCGGATGGCATCATCGATGCGCAGCGCGAAAAACACTGATGTCACCGATCCGGTGAGGAATTGCCAGAGCGCGAACATCGAGCCACGGATCCAGAGGGGCGGCTCCACAGCGAACATATAGTCGTGCTCGGCCTCGCCGATCTCGAACCATTCCCCGGCATAGAGCACTGTTGCGTCATCAGCGCGGCGGTGGACGCGCCCGGCATGGCGGTCGAACATGCGATACATCTGGCGGCGGTCAGCAATGCCCTGGAAAACCTTGCGGATTGCGGGTGCTGTGGTCATGTACGGCTCCTTCGGGGTTGTCGGACCGAAGCGCGGCGCAGCCTTCTCGACCTCGCCTTTTCCTTCAGTCCTCTGTTACCCCTTCTCGACCGCCGGCATCGCGATCGGCCGGGTCAAGGGCCGGCTCGCCGGGCAAAGCCTCCCCTTGACGCGGACGGCGCGCATGCGGCAAGCCTCCCCTTCTTCCTTTCAATCCTTTCTTCGCTGCTCTTTTCCTTGAGCACCTCGTTCCAGTCCTCGGCCAACGGCCGCAGCCGTTGCCACCTGCACCCAGACACCTCGGCGAGCGCCCGCAGGCGCTCCGAGAAGGTCTCACCTTGCGCGTTGGCATCCGTCGCCGCAACCAGAAGCGCACCCGGTCGTGTGGCAAGGTTGCGGAGAGCGGCGTCGGTTTGGGGCGACCAGCCACCACCCGTGCTGACATAGACCGTCCCGTCCCGGATGCCTTCGATCGCCGCAAGGCTCATTGCATCAATCGCGGCTTCGGCCACGCAGAGGCGCAACGCCGTTGGCGGGCCAAACCGGAAGAGCGTCTTCGTTCCGCCGCTGGAAAAACCTCGCCATTCAGGACCGCGCTCCTCCCATCCGCAAACGACACCTCGCCCATCGACGTGCGCCGCCCACATGCTCCCGCAGGGGCCCTCGCGAAGGAGATCCGCCGAGACCACGGCTGCAATGATATTGACGGGGAGATATCGTTGATCGGAGAGATAGCGCCAGGTGTACGAACCGGGCCATGGCCGCCGACGTGCCACCCATCGCTGCGGCACGGACACGTCCGGCAACCGAGGACGCAGACTCTCACGCCAGGTCGGCGCCTCCGACTGAAATCCGACCAGGGCGGCGGCCCGAGCATAGCCTTCGGCGAAGCCAACGCGATCCAGGCGTTCGATCAGGGAGAACACATCGCCCTTATCGTCGCTGAGTGGATCGAACCACCCTAGTCCGCCATGAGTGACGATGACGATCTCGCCGCCGCGGCGGAATTTGACCGCGCGGCGCGTACTCTCCCTGAGGTCGATGGCGAAGCCGGCGCTTTCGAGCACCGCACCACAGCTCACCTTTTCTTTGACTGCCTCGATTTCGGATTTTTTCATTCTTTCTCGGCCGCGCTAGCGGCCCCTCCTTTTTTCCTTCCGGCGAACCTCTCGCCACTCTCACCAAAGGCCGCGAAGAGAAGACCCCTGCAAGGGCGCGGCTGGCTACTGCCGAAACTTGCAGTCAAGCCAGCCGGCCGCGGCGGAGCCTCCCTTGCGGGGGGCAGCTCGCTCGCGGCAACCGAGACGGCAAGGCCGGCTCAATGAGCCGGCCAGAGGAAGAATTCATGGATGACGTCAAGATTGTCATCAGCGTCGATTTCGCCGGAGGGGACGACGCCGTATTCTCCGCCGATCTGTAAGACCGTGACCGGGTCCAAAAGGTCGCGAGAGCGCTGGAATGCGTGGTATTATGCGAGTGAAAGGTCGTGTAACATCGTTTTGGCTCGATCAGAGAGCGGGCCAATTCCCGCTCGATGGCGCCTTGACGGATCGGGACGGGTCGCGATCACCGTGAAGGCCCCGATCGAAGGGACCCAAGCTTGCCAGCTGACCACGAAGCGGGTTCGGGTTGATCGCCTGAGACCCGAGCTTGGCTAGAACGTCATCCCAATAGAGCGGGATTGGTTCACCGAGTGGCAACGCTGGAGGCCATGCTGTTTACGACCATCATAACACCGCAAACCTGGATCGAGGAAACGTCGGCTGCGGCTGCAAGACCATCTTGAGTCGAGCGGAGTTCTGCTAGTCCACGGTGGGTCTTGGTGGATGAGTTAGATCACCTCACGCATCTTGGCGTTCTCGATCGCTTCCACAAGTGTCGATGCGCCTAATTTTGTCAAAGCGCTTGAAAAAAGAGAGGCGACCATCTCGACGGGCACGGCTTCGAGCACCGCTATGTCTCGGGAGCCTTTTCCTTCAGCTGCCCATCGAAGGCAGATTGCCTCGCAGACCGAAATCTTCATTTACCCACCATCGGCACGAAAACTAATCTGATAGACGGGCGTGCTCTGTCGGAATCAATCTGATATTTAACCGCCATTCGCTCCATCACGAATTCAGCACCTTGCTTGTCAAGAGCTGGCTCGGTTTGTCTGAACAGTTTCGGGCGTTTTGCTAAGTGGATTTCCGCCTCGATTATGCCGCCACCATCATGGGTGCCAGCGCGTTGAAGTAGGCCTTATCCGGCGTCTGCCGGTCAAGGGATGAATGTGGGCGTCGGGTATTGTAAAAGGTCAGATATCGGCCAATGCCGACGCGGGCCTCAGACACCGTCTTGTAGGCGTGGAGGTAGACCTCCTCGTATTTGATCGACCGCCAGAGCCGCTCTACGAAGACGTTGTCGCGCCATGCACCCTTGCCATCCATTGAGATGGCGATCTCAGCTTTCTTCAGCACCGCCGTGAAGTCCACCGAGGTAAACTGCGAGCCCTGATCCGTGTTGAAGATTTCCGGCTTGCCATAGCGGGCGAGCGCCTCCTCGACCGCTTCGATGCAGAAGGCCGCTTCCATCGTGATCGACAGCCGCCACGACAGGACCTTCCGGCTGAACCAGTCGACAACGGCGCAGAGATAAACGAAGCCCCGCGCCATCGGAATATAACTGATGTCCATTGCCCAGACCTGGTTGGGTCGGTTGACCGCCAGCTTGCGCAGGAGGTAGGGATAAATCTTGTGCCCTGGCGCTGGTTTGGAGGTGTTCGGGCGACGGTAGATCGCCTCGATGCCCATCTTCTTCATCAGCGTGGCGACGTGCAGCCGCCCGGTCTCCAACCCTTCTCCTCTCAAGAGCCCTTGCAACATCCGGCTTCCGGCAAACGGGTAGTCGAGGTGCAGTTCGTCGATCCGCCGCATCAAGGTCAGATCGCCGTCGGACACTGGACGAGGCAGATAATAGACGCTGCCACGGCTGAAGCCGAGAAGCTTCGCCTGGCGTACGACGGAGAGTTTGTGCTCGCGGTCGATCATTTCTTTCCGCCCAGCAATCCCGCCTTGCCGAGCGCACCGGACAAAAAATCGTTCTCCAGTGTCAGTTCGCCGATCTTGGCGTGTAGCGTTTTGACATCGACGGTCGGAACCGTTGGCTCCGCCTTCGTTTCATCGCCGAACACACCCGTCGCACCCTCAAGGAGCTGGTCTTTCCACTGTTTGATCTGGTTGGCGTGCACATCGAACTGCTGGGACAATTCCACCAGCGTCTGCTCACCTCGGATGGCGGCAAGTGCCACCTTCGCCTTGAAAGCCGGGCTATGGTTCCGGCGCGGTCGTCTTGTCATGGTTTCTCCTGTTCCCGGCATCTAAGCCGAAGTCAGGCGGAAATTCCACTTATCCCCGCTGTTCAGATTTCCCGAGCCAGCTCTTCAATTGCCCTGTGCGCCAAATCGATCGCTTCGACACAATGGCAGCGCGTAGCTCTTGCCAATGACATCAAACGCGGTTTCGCTTGTCTGGGCGTAGTCTTTGATTGTTCATCGTGTTCCAGCGTTGGAATCGCGGGCGGCAAGCGCCTTCAACTCTGCAATCGTTCCCGCATCATCCCACTCCTTGGGACCGATCCAGCGCTTGAGCTCAACGCCGTCCGCACCGATGAGGATCGTCGTTGGCAGGCCTGTCACCATCAAACCTCGCATCCCGGCGCTGTCGGGATCGACGTAGATTCCGAGATTTCGTATGCCGATCTCCTCGTAGAACGGTCTTACGCGTTGCACTCCACCAAGGTCGATCGACAACGCCACCACTTCAAATCCATTCGTGCTGGCTGATGCCTGTAACCGATCGAGCGAGGGCATCTCTTTGCGACACGGCGTGCACCACGTCGCCCAGACGTTAAGGAGGATGGGCTTGCCCCCGAAATCGCCAAAGCCCCTCTCGCGGCCGGCTTGATCGGTGAATGTCAGCGAGACAGGCTCTGCGACCCCGTGGTCGACCATGCCGCTGCCAAGAGCCCACATCCCCCCGATAACGGTACCAGCTAGGAGGGCGACTGCCACGCCCCCAATTTTCATCGTGTATTTCACTATTCCGACATCTCTCGCCAAGCGGTCACATCACGCCGTACGCCCTCTACCAACTAGAGGGTCAAGACGAATCATTCTGTGCCCGTTGACCCTGAAGCCGCTTCAGCCTTTAGAAGACCAGCCAGATCGCAAGAAAGTGGAGCGTTTTGCATGGCATCGAAGACTTTGAGGATCGTGAGAAGGGTCACATGGGCGACGATCACGATCCTTGCTGTTGTGCTCGCCGTGCTGACCTGGACGCTGCAATCCGACAAGGACCGCCTCTCGCAGCAATCCTTCCCCCTGAACGGTCCATTCTCGATGGAAACCCATACGGGGGAAACGTTCAATTCGACGTCGTTGGCCGGAACGGCATACCTCGCGTTCTTCGGCTTTACGCACTGCCCCGATATTTGCCCTACGACCCTTTTCGAACTGACCGACATGATGAAGGAACTCGGGCCCGCGGCAGACAACCTCAAGGTGCTGCTGATTTCCGTCGATCCGAAGCGCGACAGTCAGGAACTGCTCTCTCAATACATGACGGCATTCGATCCGCGCTTTGTCGCCTTGCGCGGCACGCGCCAGCAGACCGACGACGTCGTCAAATCCTTTGCCGCCTTCGCAAAGAAAGTTCCCCTGGACGGCGGCCAGTACACGATGGAGCACACGGCTGGCGTCTACGTAATTGACGCGGATGGCCGCTTCGTCAGGTTGTTGCGGATGGAGGAACCTCGTGAAGAGCGGATGAGGCTCCTAAAGGATGTCACCTCGTAAAAGACTGCCTTTTTCGATATCCCGGCCTGCGCCAAAGAAGAGTGCTGCATTTCGCGGTCATGAGCGTTCTGGTAGCCGCATAGCGACTTGCCTACCGAGTCAGATAAGATTGATAAACACCACGAAAAGTGCCGCTATCATGAGGCCTGTCGCGCAGAGAGCGATGCGGACGCGTTTGATCAGATGAGGCGACGCGTGCCTCTTTCGATTGGTCCGCACCACGCTTCGGAAATGCGGATCCTGCCTATAGATCTTCTTCTTGCCGCCCACTTGATTTCTCCGACCGGCGCGAAGGATAGGTCTGGTAAAGCGCTATGAGAGGAGATTGACCGCCGCAAGTTAGCGGCGGTCCTGTGTGGTCTTCGGCACTACTTCTGCCGGATCAAGCGTGAAGAATTCGCAAGAATCCCGATGTCCGGTATCGACTGCATCGCGGCGGCGAAGATCGGCGGAATGACCCCGAACGCTGCAAGCGAAAGACCGACAAGATTGTAAAGCGCGGTAAAGGCGATGTTCATCCTGACCACCCCCATCGTGCGTCGCGCGATGCGGAAGGAGTCGGCGACGAGCGTCCAGTTCTCCCGCATGAGCACGATATGGGCCGCCTCCATCGCGACATCCGTTCCACCGCCCATGGCGATGCCCACATCGGCCTGCGCGAGCGCCGGCGCGTCGTTGACGCCATCCCCAACCATTACGACCCGATGGCCCTTCTCCTGCAGCTCCTTCACGACGCGGATTTTGTCCTCGGGGAGCAGGTTCGCCTGGAAACCGATCCCGAGCGGGCTCGCGATGGCAGCGGCCGTGCGCTCGTTGTCCCCTGTCAGAAGCTCGATCCGCGCAATACCAAGCTTGCGGATTTCCGTGATCGCATCGGAGACTTCCGGTCGCACCGTATCCATCGCCGCAAAGATTCCGGCCGGGCGGCCATCGACAGCCATGATCAGAAGTGTCTTCCCCTCATCTTCCAAGCGAGCGACATCATCAAAGCGCTCGTCCACATCCACCAGCCGCCGGTTCCCAATCTCAACAACCTGCCCATCGACGGTGGCGCGAATACCCTTGCCCGGAATTGCCTCGAAACGCTCTGGCTCACCACCCTTGACGCCTCGATCCTTAGCGTGATTGCGAACGGCCTCGGCCAGGGATGTTCGGAATGGCGCTCGGCGATGGCCGCAAGCTGCAGAAGTGCTTGCTCCGGCGTGCCATCCAGCGACACGACATCCGTCACACGTGGCTTTCCCGTCGTCAAAGTGCCCGTCTTGTCCATAAGGACGACATCCGCGACCTTGATGGCTTCGACATACTTGCCGCCCTTGATGAGCAGGCCACGCTTCGCTGCTGCGCCGATCGAGGCCATCATCGCGATAGGTGTGGCGAGTGCAAACGAGCAGGAGCACGCGACGACCAGGACGGCAACAACCGAGAGGACGTTCCCACTCAGCAGGTAGGTAAGAATCGCGATCGTCGCGACGACCGGCAGATAGTATCCACTGAACTTGTCGGCGACCCGCTGCACCTCGCCGCGGTTGGCTTCCGCCTCCTCGACGAGCTTGATCGTGCGACCGAAGGTCGTGTCACGACCGATCCGTTCGGCCTCGAGCTTGAGATGTCCCAGTTTGGCGAGCGTGGCCGCAAAAACCTTGTCTCCGGCTTCCGCTTCTACGGGCATGCTCTCGCCCGTGATGGCCGCCTGATCGAGGGTCGCCTGCCCTTCGATCACGATACCGTCGACAGGAACGCGCTCGCCCGGGCGCACGATAACCGTGTCGCCGACCGCAACCGCTTCGATCGTCACCTCGATCTCCTCTCCACCACGCAGCACGCGCGCCTTTTGCGGCGCGAGCGCGGTCAACCCCTTCAGAAGCTGCCGTGCCTTTTCGCTGGTGAAGCGCTCGGCGAACACACCAATGCGCATGAAGAAGACGACGATCGCCGCCGTCGCCCATTGGCCGGTGACCAGGGCCGCGACGGCACCTACGGACATAAGCGTGTGGCTCGTCACCTCCAGGCGAAGGGCCGAGCGACCAACATCGAGGAAGATCGGCGCACCAAACGCGAGGACCACCGCCGTCCCAAGCCAGAGAGGGACGCGATCCGTAACCACGTCGAACAGACCAAGGCCTTCCCCAATAACGACGAGAAACAGGATGACGCCGAACAGCACGCCAAGCAGCGTAAAGAGCTGCCGTTGCAGCAGATTGCCTTGAATCATATAGGCTGTATCGGCCGCCTGAGGCGCCGGGACGGTGAAGCCGACCTTTTCCACCGTCGCCTGTAATGCCTCGCGCGTCACGAGTTTCGGGTCATGGTCGATGACGGCCTTTTCAGCACTCAGGAGCACCTCGACATTTACGACGCCGGGGAGCTTCTTCAGGGCCCGCTGGACTTTCTTGGCACAGGCGGCGCAATCCATGCCGCCAATGGGAAGCTCAAGCGTGATCATCGCGGAACGTCATACCCTGCGTCCTCGACAGCTTCGACGATCGCATCCTGCGACGTAAGGGCAGCATCAAAGCTGATTATCGCGTTGTTATCGGAAAGGGAGACCTTGACCTCCTCGATGCCCGGCAGGGCATGAACCGCCTTCTCGACTGTACTGATGCAATGGCCGCAATCCATGCCTTCGATCTTGAGATCGATGGTGGTGAGGGAAGAGGTCATATTCTGCTCCTTTGGAAAATACGCTCGAAGTGCACCGATGGAATGTGCGCTCTGTAGTCGCTACAGGGTCAAGAGCCGTCTTTCAGCTTTCGATCGTTGGGCGGTAAAGTGAAATTGACTGGCGCGCCGGGACGATTGCCCCTATCTAAAGACTGTAGTCAGTACAGGGATGAAGCTATGGCAAACCGCCCGCTGACCATCGGGGCGCTGGCGCAAATGACCGGCACGAAGGTCGAAACTATACGGTTCTACGAGAAAAGCGGCCTTCTACCCGCACCAGCGCGTACGGGCGGCAATTACCGGTCCTACGAGCGCTCGCACCTCAATCGCCTAAGCTTCGTCCGGCGTGCACGCGATCTCGGCTTCTCGCTCGATCAGATTCGAACACTGCTCGATCTTTCAGACGACAAGAGCCGGCCGTGCGGAGCGGTCGATGCGATCGCCAAGGAACATCTGCTGGAGGTCGAGCGGAAGATCGCCGATCTGAACGCATTGCGGAGCGAGCTCGATCGGATGCTGTCTCAATGCTCGAGCGGCACGGTGGGCGACTGCCGCATCATCGAATCATTGTCCCCATCCCACGAGAACATGACATGACGCTTTCAAAGCGGAAGCGCGGTGACGCCGTCGCCATCATTTCGAACAACAAGAGTTGAGTTTGCGATCATCCTCGCCCGGGCTAGGCTTGGATGGAGGTGAAACATGGCCAAGGCGATCAGGTCGTCCGCTCTCTTTCTTGGTCTTGCACTGCTCGGCATTCTGGGTGTCAAGCTGGCAATGCTCTTCGTTTGCTGGGCGACTGCTCACACGACTCTCGAAGGCCTGTTCGGCGTTGTTGCGCCTCTCGTCATCGGTCCTCTCATCGGAGCCGAAGGCTTCTTCTGGTTCCGAATACTCCATGGCGATTGAACTCTTATAACAGACTTTGGAAAAACGACATGTTGACGATTGGTGATCTTTCGAAGACCTCCGGCGTGAAAATCCCGACAATCCGCTACTATGAGCAAATGGGTCTTCTTCCCCACGCGGAGCGCTCCGAAGGCAATCAGCGCCGCTATACCAAGGAGGAGATGGATCGCCTGACCTTCATAAAGCACTCCCGTGATCTGGGCCTTTCGATAGATGCCATACGATCCCTTATCGAACTCAGCCATCACCCTGACAAACCCTGCGCGGATGCCGACCGAATTGCCCTTGAGCAACTTGCCTCCGTTCGCGACAAGATCGCCAAGCTCCGGAAGCTTGAAATCGAACTAGAGCGCATAACCTCTCACCAGCACAACAATCATGTGCGGGATTGTTATGTGATCCGGGCGCTCGCTTCACACGACCTATGCTGCTCGGATCACGATTGATCCGCGTCATCAGGGGCAGACCAGCAGACGACAGAAAGCCGCAGGCGTCCGGGGTCGATTGACCCTAAAGCTGCTAGAGGGTGTAGAGCGGGGTCGCGGGCCAAGGTCCGGATCGCGCTCCTTACTCAGAGGCTGACATGAAACGTCTTTTCACCCCTGTTCTTATGTTCACGCTTTCCCTCGCAGCAGGGCCCGCCGCATTTGCGCATGATTATAGCGCTGGTGATCTGCAGATCGATCATCCCTGGTCGCGTGCAACGCCGATGGTCGCTCCCGTTGCCGGCGGCTATCTGAAGATCACGAATACCGGCGCCGAATCTGACACATTCCTTGGCGGCAGCTCTCCGATCGCAACGGCGGTTGAAGTGCACGAGTCGACTCTTCAAGATGGCGTCGCCCGCATGCGACTACTGACCGCAGGGGTGACGATCAAACCGGGTGAAACGGTCGAGCTTGCGCCAGGCGCTACCCACCTCATGTTCATCAAGCCCACGAAGGTTTTCAAGGAAGGCGAAAAGGTCGAGGCGACACTCCGTTTCGAAAAGGCCGGCGAGATCAAGGTTGAATTCGCGGTTCAGGGCATGGGCGCGAAACAGCCGGCTGAAAACGAAGACCATCAGGGCCATGGCGCAACCCCATGACGTCGATTTACAGCCGACGTGCGCTCTTCGGATCCGCAATCGCCGCCCTGTTGGTTGGCGGCCTCGTCTCCGGAGCTCTGGTTCTTGCGAATATGGCCGAAACCGAGCCCACCGGCGGGATCGGCGGCCCGTTTGAACTGACGTCCCATCGCGGCGAGGCCGTGTCGGATAGAAGCCTACGCGGCAGGCCCTACCTCGCATTCTTCGGCTTTACGCACTGCCCGGACATCTGCCCGACCACGCTGTTCGAACTGACGGATCTCATGAAGGAACTCGGTCCGCAGGCCGATGCGTTCAACGCGCTTCTCATATCCGTCGATCCGGAACGTGACACGCAGAACCTGCTTTCGCTGTACATGGAAGCATTCGATCCGAGGATCATCGCGGTGCGCGGCACGCGGAAGCAAACGGATCAGGCGCTGTCAGCGTTCCGGGCAACAGCCAAAAGGGTCGATACCGAGGGCGGCAGCTATACAATGGACCACACAGCGGGCATCTTTCTCATGGATGCGGATGGTCGGTTCCAAGGTATGCTGGACATGCACGAGCCGCGAGAAACCCGTCTGAAGAAACTGCGCAATCTCGCGGAAGTGGGCGGGGCGTGACCTTCAAACTTTCTCGGCCAAGGCAGTTGCTCACCCTATCGACCTCCAAGCATTGGTGAGGGACATCGAACCTACCACCAGCCGTGAAGCGCCCTACAGGCGGACAAGCCGCGATTTCTTGCAAGAGCGCTGTCAACTCGTCTTGTCGACTTCGCCTTTCACCAGATCGATCAAGCCCTGCGGGCTGAAATTGACCAGCAGCTTGCCGTTGACGAAGAACGTAGGCGTCTGCTCGACATTGTTCGCCTTGACGTCCGCTAGATCGGTCTGAAGCACCTGATCAACTTCCGGCTTCACGCTGTCGAGACGGGCGCCCATGAGTTCCAGACCCGCCTCACCGGCAATGTTCCAGGCCCGCTTCATGTCAGGCTCCCCGTGAGTAGCCCACTCGGGCTGCTTGTCCACAAGCGCCGCAAGGACCGGCTCGAACTTGTCCTGTTTGCGTGCCGCCTCGAGGATGCGCACGGCTTCGTCGGAGCCCTTGTGGAATGTGGTATAGCGGATCACCACACGCACATCATCCGGATAGGTCGCCAGGATATTCTTCACAAGCGGAAAGAAGGCGCGGCAGGCCTCGCATGAGGGGTCGAAGAACTCCACGATCGTGACGGGTGCGTCTTCCTTACCCAGAATCGGCGAATGCGCGCGCACGAGCGTATCCGCCGACGCTGTGACAGAAGCCGCATGTTCTTTCTGCTGCGCAGTGTAGTAGTAGGCACCTCCTCCAAAAACAGCGAGCGCGGCAAGCGCGGTGAGAGTGATGACGAGCGCTCGGTTCATCGGGCATGCTCCCTTCGGTCGATGAGGAGGAGGAATGAAATCGCGGCGAATGCCAGAAGTGACAGCACCGGCAGCGGGATCACCTCGAAAATGGTCATCTTCGCATCAGTACAGGAAGGCCCCTTCCCACAAGGAACGACTGCCTCCGGAATGAAGCCGTAATATAGCAGGACGTGGTATGTCGCGATCAACAGACCTGCTCCACTCAGCGGCAACGCATAGCGCCATACGCCACGGTCCATGCGAAAGGCGGAAACCGCCAGGACTAGCGCCAGCGGAAACATGAACGCGCGCTGATACCAACATAAGATGCACGGCGTCTGGCCCATGACTTCGCCGATGAAGAGAGCCCCGAGCGAAGCGATAAGCGCAACCATCCATGCGAGGAACAGCGTCAGCCACCCATCGTCTTCCGATCTCTTGTCCCGAACGCTCATGCAATGTCCGATATCGCCTTGATTCCCGAATTATGGACCCTCAAGCAGCTAGAGGGTCAAGCAGCGTGACTCCGATCAGAGCGCGCCACTCTCGTCATACAGCAGGGACTGTGGGCAAAATTGTCGTGGGATCGGATCTGCGAAAGCGAACTTCAATGCCACGAACGCTCCATCGTTGGATGAAGCGCCGCGCCCCCTGCCGTAGGCACATCACGGTCAGGATAGGTCAAGCGCGGCCGGGCGGCCCCGCCTTGTCGAGGAAAGCCTTGAAGACGGCAAGCGTCTCGTCGCTGACATGGTGCTCGATGCCTTCGGCGTCGATGCGCGCGGCCTCTTCTCCGACCCCGACGGCGCGCAGGAACCCTTCGACGATCCGATGTCGCTCTCGGCTCCTGGCCGCCAGTGCCTTGCCGGCTTCGGTCAGGAAGATGCCGCGATAGCGCTTCTGCTGAATGAAGCCGTCGCTGGCGAGACGCTTGAGCATCTTTGCGACGGTCGGCTGCGCAACGCCCAGCCTCTGTACGATATCGACCTGCCGCGCCTCTCCGCCATGGAGGATGAGGTCATCGATCAGTTCGACATAATCCTCGATGAGTTCGTTGCGCCGGTTGGAGCGCGTCTGGCGGAAGCTTTCGACATGGGTATCGGCGTCAACGAGCGAGTGTTTGTTTGCCGATTTGCTGCGACTTGCTGTCATCATGCCTTTCCCGAGATTTTATCCAGTTTATTGCGAATTCATAGCCTGCGCTATGATTTTTCCGCGATCGTCATCTTTTCCGGAGGCGACCGAAGCATCAGCAGTTCCGAACATAGCTATTGCTATAACTAAGAGCATGTGCTGTTATTGCTATTAAGAACCATTATCAAAAGGACGGGACAATGCGAAACTGGCTGC
The DNA here is from genome assembly GCF_022682305.1 of Shinella zoogloeoides. NCBI lineage: Bacteria > Pseudomonadati > Pseudomonadota > Alphaproteobacteria > Hyphomicrobiales > Rhizobiaceae > Shinella > Shinella zoogloeoides. Next base: position 117,675 of record NZ_CP093530.1, on the reverse strand, counting down.
CATTCGACCTCGGACGCCGAAAGCTGCTCGGTGCGGGCCTGGCGGCGGCCGGCGGCGCAGCCCTCGCCGCCCGTTCAGCGCTGAGCCAGGATGCCGCCGCCCAGCATCAGGGCCACCAGATCTCCGCGGCGTCTGACGGCAAAGCCGGCACAAGGGATGCCGCGCCGCCGCATATGCAGGCACATGGAGCGATGATCACCGTCGGCGACGTCGATAACGAGCGCAACGGCTTCGATCCGACGTCGATGCTGACCGACTGGGATCTCGGGAGCGTCTCCACCCTCCCCGACGGCCGTCGGCTGCGTACGTTCGAAGTCGAGGTCGAGGACAAGGAGATCGAGATCGCGCCCGGCGTCATGTTCCCCGCCTGGACCTTCAACGGTCGCGTGCCCGGGCCGTCGCTCCGCGCGATGGAAGGGGAGCGGCTGCGCATCATTCTGCGCAATTACGGTTCTCATCCGCACTCCATGCATTTTCACGGCATTCATGCCGCGCGCATGGACGGGATTCCTGGCGCGGGCGTCATCAACCCAGGCGAGGAGTTCGTCTACGAGTTCGACGCCCGCCCCTTCGGCTGTCACCTCTACCACTGCCATGCCCTGCCGCTCGCGCGGCATATCCACAAGGGCATGTACGGTCTCTTCGTCATCGATCCCGATCCGGAACTTCGACCAGAATTCCGCGAGGTGGCGCTCAGCCGGCTGCACGGCTCGCCCGAGAATGCGAGATGGCAGGAACTCGCCATGGTGATGAATGCCTTCGACACCAATTTCGACGGCGAGAACGAGTTCTATGCCTGCAACACCATCGCTCACTGCTACGCCAAGAAACCGATCCGCATCGAGAAGAGCCGTCCGGTGCGCATCTACCTCGCGAACCTCACCGAGTTCGATCCAATCAACTCCTTCCACATCCACGGCAACTTCTTCGACTATTTCGACCAAGGGACCACCCTGACGCCGACTCTGAAGACCGTCGACCTCATCATGCAGTGCCAGGCGCAGCGCGGCATTCTGGAGTTCACCTTCGGCGAACATGCGGACCATGAACCGGGCCTCTACATGTTCCACGCGCACCAGTCGGAGTTCACGGAGCTCGGCTGGATGGGAATGTTCGAAGTCGTGGAGGAAGTGGCATGACCGACGAAACCGCTTCGAGCCAGGCCGCATCACCTAGCCGGCGCGCCGCTCTCCTCTGGACCGTCATCCCTTTCCTGGTTTTGGCGGCGGCCATTGCCTGGCTCTTCGGTACCAATCCGCTCCGAAGCTTCGAAAACGGCGCGCCGCCCGTCGAGAACCTCACCTATGAGCGCACAACGCTCGACGGCGGCGGGGTACGGCTTCTTGTACGCGCCGGCGGCTCGGAGCCGCTGAAGATCGCACAGGTCCAGGTCGATGCCGCCTATTGGCAATTCACGCTCGACCCGCCCGGCCCGCTTCCCCGCGGGCAGTCGGCCTGGATTTCCATTCCCTTCCCCTGGGTTCTCGGCGAGGCGCACCGTGTCACCGTCGTCACCAGCACCGGCGCAACGTTCGAGCACGAGATCCCGGTCGCGGTTCCCACGCCGGAGGTGACCTCGAACGGTCTCCGGTCGCAAGCCATCCTCGGCGCCTTCGTCGGCATTCTGCCCGTCGCCATCGGCCTGATGTTCTATCCGGCGCTACGCGGCGCGGGACTGAGCGCCATGCGGTTCCTGCTCGCGGTGACAGTCGGCCTCCTCGCGTTCCTCTTAGTGGACGCCGTAGCGGAGGCCTTCGAGCTTGCCGGCGCATCCGCACCCGTCTTCCAGGGTGGCGCAATGGTGGTCTTTGCCGCCGCCGCGTCCTTCCTGTTACTAATGGCCGTCTCGCGGCGGGGCGGACGGCCGAGCGGCGTGGCGCTCGCCACCTACATCGCAATCGGCATAGGCCTGCACAACATGGGCGAGGGCCTTGCCATCGGAGGCGCCTTCGCGGCCGGCTCCGCAGGCCTCGGCACCTTCCTCGTCATGGGCTTCACGCTGCACAACATCACCGAAGGCATAGGCATCGCCGCACCGCTCCTCAAGATCAGACCCACCTTCCGCCAGTTCGTACTGTTGACGCTGATCGCCGGCGGCCCGGCCGTGCTCGGCATGTGGATCGGCAGCCTCGCCTACGCCCCCCATTGGTCGGCACTTGCGCTCGCGATCGGTGCCGGCGCCATTCTCCAGGTCATCATCGAGGTGACGCTGTTCATGCTCCGCAACGACGAGGACCGTACGGACATCCTGTTCTCGAAGGAGGTCCTGGGCGGCTTCGCCCTCGGCATCGCACTCATGTACGTGACCGCGATGCTGGTGAAGATCTGATTGGTCTATGCGCTCGCAGTGAGGAACAGGTCCCGGCGCGCTTTCTCGGCAACACTATCTGGCCGATAAACGCCCGGTGCAACGCTGGCTGTAGGCGCGGCGCAATCACGAATGTGACGCCGTGCCCACAATTGCAATATCCTATCCAGGGGGATAGGTTATGCATATGAGCGAGCACAGGCACAAGACCCATCCCGAGATCGTCAAGCGGCTGAAGCGGGCCGAGGGACATCTGAAGAGCATCATCGCGATGATCGAGGACGGGCGCCCCTGCCTCGATCTCGCACAACAGCTTCATGCCGTCGAAAAGGCGGTCACCAATGCCAAGCGCGCGCTGATCCAGGACCATCTCGACCATTGCCTCGAGGATGTGGTCGGCCCCCTGCCCGCCGACCAGCGAAGCGCCATGGCCGAGTTCAAGGCGATCACCAAATATCTCTGACCGATCGGAAACAGCATGCTCGGCGTCCTCCAGAACCGAACCTATCGCCACCTCTTTCTGGCGCAGGTCGTCGCGCTGGTCGGGACAGGTCTGGCGACGGTCGCCCTCGGCCTGCTCGCCTACGAGATCGCCGGACCTGACGCCGGCGCGGTGCTGGGTACGGCACTCGCCATCAAGATGATCGCCTATGTCGGCATCGCACCGATCGCGGGCGCCTTCGCGGAAGTGCTTCCACGGCGGCCGCTGCTGGTCGCACTCGACCTCGTACGCGCCGCCGTCGCCCTCTGCCTGCCCTTCGTCACCGAGGTCTGGCAGGTCTACGTCCTGATCTTCGTCCTGCAATCGGCCTCGGCCGCCTTCACCCCGGCCTTCCAGGCGACGATCCCCGAGGTGCTGCCGGACGAAAAGGACTATACGCGAGCGCTATCGCTCTCCCGGCTCGCCTATGACCTCGAAAGCCTCATCAGCCCCGCCTTGGCTGCAGCGCTCCTGACGATCATCTCTTTCCATTCGCTGTTCGGCGGCACGGTCATCGGCTTTCTCGTATCCTCGGCGCTCGTCGTCTCCGTCGTGCTTCCCGCGCCTTCGAAGACCGAGCGTCGCAGTGTCTACGAACGGACCACGCGGGGCCTTCGTCTCTATCTGGCAACGCCGCGGCTGCGCGGCCTTCTCGCGATTTGCCTTTCGGTCTCGGCCGCCGGCTCGATGGTGATCGTCAACACGGTCGTGATCGTGCAGTCCACCTTCGGCCTGACCCAGGAAAGCACGGCCCTTGCGCTCGCCGCGTTCGGCGGCGGCTCGATGCTGGCGGCGCTCTTCCTTCCAAAACTCCTCGACACTATTCCCGACCGCCCGGTCATGCTGGCTGGAGCGGCGGTCCTGATTGCCGGGCTTCTGGCAGCCTCGGCCGTCGACGGCATCCGCACGCTCTTGCCGCTCTGGTGTCTCCTCGGCATCGGCTATTCGATCGCCCAGACGCCCTCCGGCCGGCTGTTGCGGCGATCCGCGCATGCGGAAGACCGACCGGCCCTGTTTGCGGCGCATTTCGCGCTCTCCCACGCCGCCTGGCTCGTCACCTATCCGCTCGCCGGTTGGCTCGGCGCAACGATCGGCCTGTCCGCAGCCGCCCTTTGCCTCGCGCTCCTCGCGACGTCCGGCTTCGCCGTCGCGATGGCGCTGTGGCCAGCGAACGACAACGTGGAGATCGAGCACGACCACGACGACCTGCCTGTCGATCACCCGCACCTCGCCGAAGGAGTGCGGCGCGGCGGGCATAGCCATGCCCATGCCGTTGTCATTGATCGGCTGCATCCCGAGTGGCCCTCAAGGCCGTAAGCTGTCGAACCGGTGGCTCCGGCCGCCTCGCTTTCATGATGATTGGCTCGTTGCAGTGTCTCTGTGGAAAGAAGCAACAACGATCATGAGGCCCGCACCAGCCACGATGGCCACATCGGCAAGGTTGAACGATGGCCAATGCCACTGTCCCGCATAGAAATCCAGATAGTCGGTGACCTGGCCGTCGGCATACCGGTCGACGAGATTGCCCATCGCTCCTCCCGCGACCATGCACAGTGCCAGCCGCTCAACCATCCGGCGCGAAAGAGCGGCCCACGACAGGAGCCCGGCAACGATGCATGCTTTCAGAACGGCAAAAAGCTGTGGCGCCGCCGATATCCATTCGGCGAACATTCCGAAGCTGACGCCGGGATTGTAGACGAGCACGAGATTGAAGAACGGTGTGACGGGAATGATCCGCGGCGGGTTCATCACCGCCGTGACCATGAAGTGCTTGAGAGCGATGTCCACGAGGAAGATTGCGGCGCCGAACGCAAACAAGGCGGCGAGCTCGCCTTTTCTTTCAACTACCAACCGCATGATCTACGTGCGTACGACAATGCGTGCCTTGGAAGGCACGCGGGTGTAGAGGTCGATGACATCCTGATTGACCAACCGCACGCAGCCGGAGGACACGGATTTTCCGATAGAGTTCCACTCACGTGTTCCGTGCAGACGGTAAAGCGTGTCCTCGCCATTCTGGAAGATGTAGAGCGCGCGGGCGCCGAGCGCATTGTCCGGCCCTGGCTCCTGTCCACCGTTCTCGACAGAGAATTTCGCAAGCTCGGGTTGGCGCGCGATCATTTCCGCCGGCGGCTTCCAGCGCGGCCACTTCTGGCGCCACTGGATAACCCCCTCGCCTTCCCAGGCAAATCCCGCGCGGCCAAGCCCAACCCCGTAGCGCATCGCGGTGCCGCCGGGCTCCGCGACATAGAGAAACTTCGAACCGGTATCGACCACCACAGTGCCGGCTGGCTCGCCCGTCGTATTGAAAACACGCTGGCGGTAGAATTTTGGATCAATTTGCCGGAAGGGAACGGCCGGCAGCTGATGACCGCCATCCTCCATCGCGGCATAGCGAGCGGCCAGTTCCTCCTCGCTCGGCACGCCCATCGGACGTCGTGCTACGCTGGGCACGGCGGAGGGGGATGTCGTGGAACAGGCCGCCAGCGCCATGGAAAGCGTCCCGAGAAGAAATCCGCGGCGCGCGACGGTGTTGGTGTCTTCAAGCATGTTGGTCCCTTTTCTCGACGCCGACTATTTACCGGTTTCAGCAGCAGCTGCCGACGGTGTCGACGTCTTCATTTCGCTGCGAATGTGAAAAGCGCTGTAGGCAATGACAGAGACTACGAAGCCCAGCAGAACAAAAAGCATGACGCGGTTCTTCCGCCGGATCATGCGCGCACGCTGTCGAACGTCACTTGGATCAGTCATCCGACGCCCCGCTGACAGCAGACGTGCCCGAATAGGGATCGGCAAGCGCAGCCTCCGGCCGACTGACCGGATATTTTATGATCGAGATATCCTCCGCCAGCTTCGAGGCCCCCTGTTTCTTCAAAAGAGCCCGGAAGCTTGGATGCATTCCGCCGTCCACATAAGCGAGCGCCGCGGCCGACTTTTCGGCGGCAAGCGCCGCGTCCACCTTGCCACGCTCCGTCGCCACCATTGACAGGAGGTCGGCCGAAGCCCCGCTGGACGATACCGGACAGGCGGCGAGCGGATTGCGCGGATCGCCCCCCTCGAACTCCCTGTTGAACACATAGCGCCGTTCGCAGGCCGCGACCTTCGGCTGGCGCTTCGAAAAAGCGAATTGGTCGTAGCCCTCCTTGAGGGTGAGCCAGAACGGCATGTTCGAATCCCCTCGATGCTTGGCGAGGTTCTCCGCGGTCATGCGAAACGGATAGGCTTGGACCTGAAAGCTGTCCTGACCGCTTTGCAGCGCCTTCTGAGCGATGGCATAGATCTCACCGACGCCCTGATCGGTCATGGCGTAGCAACCCGACGACGAGCAGGCGCCATGGACCATCAGCGCCTCACCGGTGTAGCCGAGCGCAGCTTCAAGACGGTTGGGATAACCGAGATTGAACGAGACATAGTACTGCGACTGCGGATTCAGCATCCCGGCCGAGACATGATAGAAGCCTTCCGGCGCCTGGCGATCGCCTTCTTTCGTCTTGGGGCCGAGTTTGCCGGACCAGCGGCACATCGGATAGGTCTTGAAGAGCTTGTAACGGCCTGATGCATCCGCCTTCCACACCTCCAGCTCACTCTCCTGCTTGAATATCCGCACAAGGACAGGATCTTCAGGCCGCATACCCTTCTTCGCCATCGCGGCCACGACGGCGGCGGAAAGCTTCGGCGGCTCGCTGGAGAGTTCGGCGAGCTCCATGGCAACGCATCCCGATAGCATGATCGCGATGAGAGAGACGGCGAGGAATTTTGGCAGCAGAGAATGGAGCGACCGCATGAGATGCCGGGACACGAGAATAATCAGAACAAGGGAACGGGATTGCACGAAAGAAACGATAGAGTTGCGCTATTCCCCGCCCTCGGCACCATGCTCGTGTCCGTCATCCGATCCCTCAGGCATCGCAACATCGGGCACGAGCTTCTCTATCCGCGCGGCCGCCTTGAGGTCAGCGACGATCTTGCTCACCGCCTGGGCTTCCATGCCACGGCGCAACTCCGTCGACACAACCTCGAATGCCGGTGGTTCACGCTTGCGCCGCTCTTCAAGTTTTACGACATGAAAGCCGAAGGGCGTCTCCACGGGCTTTGCGGCAATCTCACCGGTCTTCATCGTTACGATCGCCTCTCCCAGCTCCGGCGGGAGTTGTTCCATTGTCAGAAAGCCAAGATCACCGCCGCTCTTCTTCGACGTCTCATCCAGCGAAACGCTCCCGGCCACCTCTTCAAAGGACTTGCCCGCGGCTATATCCCTCATCGCCGCCTCAGCGCCAGCCCTGTCCTTCAGCAGGATGTGCCGGACGCGAACCTCTTCGACCGACGGCATGGCGGCGACCCGTTCGTTATAGACCTTGCGCAGTGCGTCCTCGGTTACAGCGGCGGCGGCAGCCTTGGCGAGATAGGCCTGCCGAAGCGCCTGTTGCCTCAGGAACACCATCTGCCGCTTGAACGTCTCGTCGTTCTCCAGCCCGTCCTTGATCGCGGCGTCAGAGACCACCTTGAGGTCGATCAGCGCATCGACGACCGCGGACTTGCGTGCCTCGGGTGTTGCCTTGGGATTAGGATCGCCGAGGAACGAGGTTGCGAACGATACGTCGGATTCCAGAATCTCGGAATCTCCGACGCGAGCTGCTACCTGATCCGCCCGTTCCTCGGCGAAGGCTGGAACAGCGACCAGAAAGAGCGCGGAAAGAAAGACGTTCCTGATTTTCAGCAGCATCACTTCTTTGCTCCCGCGACAATCGGTTCGATGACGGCGCGCAATTGCTCGATCGGCATTACGCCGGTGTATTTTTCGCCGTTGATAAAGAAGGTCGGCGTCGAATCGACGCCAAGTTCCTGACCTCTGGCCGCGACCGCATTGACTTTGTCGAGCAGCGCCTGGTCGCTAAGGCAAGCCTCAAGATCGGCCTCCTTGAGACCGGTCATCGACAGGACCGAGAGGAACCCTTCCTTGCCGTCCTGAGCACGCGCCCAGCGCGGCTGGTTACGGAAGAGGAGGTCGACCGTCGGATACCATCTGTCGTCACCCGTGCAGCGGGCGAGCATGAAGGCGGCGGTCGCGCGCGGATCAAACGGGAACTCGCGGAGAATGAAGCGGACCTTACCCGTATCGATGAACTCTGCCTTGAAGGCTGGCCAGATATTCAAGTGAAAGTTGGCGCAATGCCCGCATGTCATCGACGCATATTCGATAACGGTAACCGGTGCGTCGTCGCGCCCCAGAATCCGCTCGGGCAACGGCCCCGGCTGCAAGAGGTCCGTCGCCGAGCCTGTGGCGGCCGTCTGCGCAACAACGCGGTTTGCGGCCAGCAAGGTGAAAGCTGCCGCGGTCGATCCCAGAAATTGTCGCCTGAACATCTCGTCTCCAAATCAAAGGAGCCGGATCATAAAACCTCTAGGTACTTGAGGTGCAAGAGGCGTAAACGCGCGCCACGATTTTTACGACGGATTCAAACGAAGGGTCGGATTCAAGCCCGCCGGGGCCTATGCCGATCCATCAGTATGCCAGAATTGACGTCGTCAGCATCACGTTTGCCAGACCCGCGTGATCAAGTGCGCCAACGCGATCACGAACGCCGCGATGCTGGGGAGCGCAGTCAGGGCCATTCCAAACGCACGGCCACCGGCCCCTTTTGAGTACCCGACTAAGAAGCAAACGCGGCCGACACCGAACAGGACCACAGAAGCCGCGATAAACGGCATCATCGCCGCGCCTTCCAGCATCACGAGCGCGGATAACGTCACGGACGCGATGACGAATTGTTCGAGCGTGTTCTGAAGAAAAGCGGCTGCAACGGCAATTCTAGAGCTCGGGCGAGAGTACGCCGATCCGCCGATATCTTCCGCAGAATGACGTCGGCCTCGTGCCACCATGGCGACGCCTATGATGACCCAAACGACGAGAAGCAAGTTCGCGGCGGCTATGAAGAATAGCCGCGATTCCAGATTTTCGTCGGGGAAAACCTTGGCGCCGCGTAGAAGGTATTGCGTGCCACCGAGGGCCAGCATGCACACCATGGCAGCCGCACCGCTTCTCAAGAGGATTTTGCGCTGCTCTTTCCGAAGTTCAGCTTTGGACGCCGGGACGATTACCATATCAACACTCCGCACCGTATGAGCCTGAACGTAAAGCTCTTACTGTCAGGACCGCTCGATCGCGGGTGCCAGAGCTTTAATACGGCCGCTCACTGATCAAAACCCATAGGCCCATTCTCTGCGCCCGATCGACATGATGCGCCAGGGCTGGCTTTCGAGCTTCCGCCAGGCATCGCAGCAATGATCGACGATGTCGTCGTATGATTTGAAGACGCGGTTTGATAACCAGTTGTCGCGCATGAAATGCCAGAGGTTTTCGACCGGGTTCAGCTCCGGCGATTTCGGCGGGAGTGGCAGAATGGTGATGTTTTCGGGCACGACGAGATTGTTGGACATGTGCCAGCCTGCCTGATCCATGATGAGGATAGCGTGCGCGTCGGCATCGACGTGTCGGGCGATTTCGGCCAGATGCTGGGTCATGGCGTAGGTGTCGCACCATGGCATGACCAGCGCCGCCGCCTTGCCGAGCTTCGGGCAGATTGCGCCGAAGATGTAGGCCGACCTTGTGCGCTGATCGTGCGGTGCTGAAGGCCGTGTTCCTCGCCTGGCCCATCGGCGGGTGATCTTGTTCTTTTGCCCGATACGGGCCTCATCCTGAAACCAAATCTCTATGCGTTTTCCTCGGGCCGCTCCAGCGGCAATCTCTGCCACTGCGGCAGGGAAGCTTTTTTAAAACCCTCAATGGCTTGAGGGTCTTGCGCGTGATGTTTGGGCCGAACAGCGAGCTTGCGATAGCCCATGGCCCGGACTTCGCGGCTGAGCGTCTGCTCGCTCACCGAAACGCGAAACTCCTCCCACAGCCATTGCGCCAGATCGCACAGACGCCAGCGAACGACGCCGTCGAGATAGGGTGTCGGCCCACGCTCGATGGCCTGCGCCAGGGCCGCACGCTGCTGATCGTTCAACCGCGATTGTGGGCCGGGAGCCTTGCCATTGATCAGACCTTGGGGACCGCGTTCGTTGAACCGCATGACCCAGTCACGGACAATCTGCAGCGTGACGTTACCGAGGCGGGCGGCATCGGAACGCGAGCCTCCATCGTAGATCGACGCCAGCGCCAGCAGTCGGCGCGCCTGAGCGGCATCCTTCGTCTGCCGCGCCAGCCGCCGCAGACCGTCTCCATCAAAATCCGTCCGTAGTGAAATCCCTGATCGCATCGCAGACCTCCGGTTTGCACCAGAGATTCAGATTCACCCCACTTTGGGAAGGCTAAAGAGTCGAAGTCAGCGAGGCGGCGTATAAGTTCCGCTCGGCATGGTTTGGATGACCAGCAATTCGGCGGCTGCTGCGATTGTCGCCGTGCTCGTGTCGCAGTTTGGTCGAGACGAAAAAAGCTCTGCAGACGAAACCTCCTCGACCCCGAACTTCAGTGAACGGAACCGACCAGCGGAGCGTCGCCGTCTCGAATGGACACCCAGCGCCCCGTATGGTCGACCGCCTGTCGCTTCAGGTAAGTGTAGCCAGTTTCGTCCCAGTTCAAGACGGCATCTGTCAGATTATCAAGAATGACGTCTCCGATGTCGGTTCTCACCGTCAGAACGGCGTGCCCCTCACCGTTCGGTCGACGCAATACCGTAATGAGCACCGTTGACGACGGGATACCATCCTCGATCAAAACACGACGTTTTGCGAGCACATAGTCCTCGCAATCGCCTCCATCGACTGGATAGGTCCAGTATTCTTCCACTCCGTATAGATCAAAATCACTTATGGGCTTGATTGCCTTGTTCACTGAAACATTCAATTGTTGCAACTGCGCAAGGAACTCGCTCGACATTGGCAATGGCGCCGTTTTCCTGGAACGTAACGTGCATTCTGACGCGTTTCGCTTGCAGAACTCAAAATGACCGATTGGTTGAGACGTGAAATTTCCCGTGACCATCGCGGACGGATGAGCCCATGCGCCGTTGCCGACAAAAGACCAGAGAGCCGATAGGCTCGCACCTGCGATCAACCGTCCGAAATTCATCACCACTCCGATTCATTCCTGATCAACGTGTCCAGATTATTAATGATTCCCGTCTCGCGCGTCCATGCGCCTGACACTCGGAGAGCCGAAGACACCGCTCAAAGTGGTTCGAGCGTTCCAAACCATGCAACCAGCGCAACGGCCAATAGCCCAAGCGCGATCTCGAGTCTGGTTGCTCTCGCGAGCGCCGACAATGCGTCGGGCCTGTCCCGAAGACGCGGCACCAGGAAGTAACGATTGCACACCGCAAGTCCGACCATGGCCATTGTCACGAACACCTTCAAAGCCCAAAGCAGCTGATAGCGAATGCTCCAGTCAAGCGGTATTCCTTCGAAGATCCAAAGAGTAGCAATCAACCCGGTCACGAGCAGAAGCGAAACCCAAAAATGGCCCTCGCCTGAATAACGGATAAGAATCATCTTCGCGTCAAGCTTTTCCACGTCCGGCAGAAGCCGCAAGACATACGGCAGCGCACCCAACCAAGCTCCCGCAGCGATCTGGTGAAGCACGTCATTCGCCTGCCGCACATACCCGAATACGCCTTCGGATGCTGCGGCATGTCCGGTCATCGATTGGGCAATGAACACGATCACTATCGACAGCACGGTGGCCCTTGTCCATTGCATGACAAATGCAAACGCAGCCACCGTGATCGCCGCCGCCTGGAGAGCCCACGACCTTCCGGGCGTGGTGAAAACTATGACATCCCGAAGAAGGCCCGGTTCAAAAATATCGCCCCACCCGTCAGAAACCCGGGCCGCCTGTGCCGGCAGGAGAATAATGACCGCGACAACCAAGCACAGAATCATCCAGCCCTCGAAACGCATCCTCTCTGCATGAGGCTGGAGGCGCCAGCGAAACAATGACGCCCCCCAGATCATAAGGGCTGCTCCGAATATTGCGCCCCGGCACAGGATGAGGACAATTACCGGGTCCGCCATTCACGGCACCTCATTTGACGAGAAAGCTGAAATTGCCGTTTATCTTATGACCATCCTTGGAAAGAGCATCCCATTTGACATCATACCTGCCTGAAGGCAGCGGCTCCGGAAGGGGCGCAAGAAGCGTATGACCATCCTGCGAATTGATAGGCTTGCCCACTCGCACCGCCGCACCATCAGGCCCGATGAGTTCGATATTGCTGAAGCGCAGGTTGACGGTTTCGGAGAACGTGAGCTCAAGTGACCTTGGTGCTTCCACGGTTGTATCGGCACTTGGCGACGAATTCTTGAGCACGGAGTGCGCCGTTGCCGGGGCGGCTGTCAGAACTGTCATTGCAAACGACGTTAAGAATAAAGCTTTGAATTTGTTCATGTCGCTGCACGGTCCTGAATATCGGGTCGCCGTCATCAACGATGACAGCGGGTTGATAGGATGATTGGGGCGGCGGAGCGCCACGCCGCACGGCTACACGCTCTTCTCGCCTCAATCCGCGATGATTGCCTATCCTGCGCACAAAGTCGCCGAGCCGGACGACGTGTACCGTTGCGCACAGATGCATAACGGTCATGGCATGACAAGAAGCCGGCTCGTGTGTGGCGTTGCTTCAAGAACTCACGTCGTCGGCACCTGCGCCAGCAGTTCCTCGAACACCTTCTTTGCCTTGCCTATATGTTTCACCGTCCTGGCCTGTTCCAGGTTGACCGGCTGCCCCACCGCGATGAGCGCCACCATCCCCATTCCATAGTGCGGAAGGCATTTTACACCATAGATGCCTTCCTGCTCGACGGTTACCGTGATCTGCTCGTTGATTTTGCCTTTGAACGCGTTCGCTCCATCCGGGATCAATCCCTTGATGGTCTCGGCATTGTGGCCCTTGTCGACGGGCACAAAGGTCACTGTATCGCCAGGCGCGGCCAAAATGAAATCGGGCTCGAAGACCATCGCGCCCTTCTTGCCTTTGTTGAGCATCATCACCTGATGGTCTTTCGTTGCCGCTCTGACAGGCAGCGCCGTCAACGCTATGGTGCCAATCGCTGCACCCAGCAATACGTCTCGTCGTTTAAGCATGTGGTTTCTCCTTCACAATCTTGCACGATTGCAGGATATCGCCTGCCTGTTCGGAACACTTTGGTCAATCGTAACCGGCAAAGCGAGATGTCGCGCGGCGAACTGCCGCTCCCCAGCCGCCCATCATCGCCTCCATCGCCGGCGGTGTTCAATCCGCGGTTGGACCGTCTGTGAACGATCGACCTAAGTGCCCGACTATCTGGCTGAGAAACGCGCGCGCGCGCGGGTTTCGCGGCGACTTGAAAAACTCCGCCGGCCGGTTTTCTTCGATCACTTTTCCGCCATCCATGAAAACGATGCGGTCGGCAACCGCCTGCGCAAAACCCATCTCATGCGTGACGCACAGCATGGTCATACCGTCGTTGGCGAGTTCGATCATTGTGTCGAGCACCTCCTTGATCATCTCCGGGTCCAGCGCCGATGTCGGTTCGTCGAACAGCATAATGCGAGGTTTCATGCACAGCGCCCGCGCGATCGCCACACGCTGCTGCTGACCGCCCGAGAGCTGCCCGGGATACTTATCGGCCTGCTCCGGAATGCGGACCTTTCGGAGGAACTCCATCGCAATCTCCTGCGCGTGTTGGCGCGGCATTTTGCGAACCCAGATTGGCGCGAGGGTGCAGTTTTCCAGTATGGTCAAGTGCGGGAAGAGATTGAAGTGCTGAAAAACCATTCCAACTTCCGATCGGACTTTCTCGATCCACTTCAGGTCACCGGTCAATTCGATCCCGTCAACGATGATCCTGCCGCGCTGATGCTCCTCGAGCCGATTGATCGTGCGGATCAGCGTCGACTTGCCAGAGCCGGAGGGTCCACAGATAACAATCTTCTCGCCTTGCGCGACAGAGAGGTTGACGCTCTTCAAGACCTCGAAATCGCCATAGGACTTCCCAAGATTCTCGATACTTATCGCGAGTGTTGCAATGGGAGTGGCAGCCATCAAAGCATCTCCTTACCGCGGCGTTCCAGGAAGTCGGCAAAACGAGCAAAGGAAAAGGCGAGAATGAAGTAGATCAGACCGATGAACAGGAAGGTCTCTGTCGATGGTGCTGGCCAGTCCGGATCGGACAGTGCCGCCTTGCCGGAACTGATGAGATCGAAGAGGCCCACCACCAGAACCAGGCTGGTGTTCTTCACCATCACGATGATGGTGTTGGTCAGCGCCGGGATGACGATGCGGATCGCCTGCGGCAAGATGATCAGTCGCTGGGTGTTCCAATATCCGAGGCCCAGCGCTCCTGCCGCTTCCGCCTGGCCCGCAGAGATCGACTGGAGCCCACCCCGTATCACCTCCGCGAGGTAAGCCGCCGCAAAAACCGTGAGCGCAAGAAGCGCACGGACGAATTTGTCCGGGAGGAGCCAATCCGGAAGAAAGAGCGGCAGCAGGATCGAGGCGACGAAAAGAAGGCTCAGAAGCGGAAGACCGCGGATCGTCTCGATGACCAGGATACTCAATGTTCGCACAACAGGCATATGCGACCTGCGGCCGAGAGCCAGAAGCACTGCCGCCGGAAATCCGAGGCCGATGGCGAAGACGGTGAGGATAAGCGTCACCGGCAGGCCGCCCCAGGCGCTTGTGGGCACGTAGGGCAGACCGAAACCGCCGCTCATGAGCCACAGCACGACGATCATCATGCCCGGCCAGGCCAGGGCGAGCCAAGGCCGCCATGACGACGGCCTTGCGGAAACCACCAGTGTCGCGAGGATTAATCCGCACACCAGTGCGGCGCGCCACCGTTCCGAGGGCGGATAGATGCCGAAGAGGATCTGCCCATACTTGGCGAGGAGAAAACTCCAGCAGGCGCCTGTCGCCGCCTGGCAGGTCTGGGGCTCGGCGGGAAGCACGGCTGCTTCGAAGATCGCCCAATCCGCAAGCGGCCACCCGATACGGACCAAAAGCGCGACCAGCGCTATCGTCAAGACAGCATTGAGCGGCGTGCCGAAAAACGGCGCCAACCGTCTCGTGAGAGGGCGACTGGTAAGCGCCGGTACGTTGTAGGCGATTTCGACCATTTTCAACGCTCCACGATGGCGATGCGCCGGTTGTACGCGTTGAGCAGCGCGGACAGGGCGAGGTTGACGAGGAGAAAGACGCCGAGGATCATCGCGACGCCTTCGATCGCGTGGCTGGTCTTGTTGATCATAGTGCTCATGACCGTCATGAAATCCTGGTAGCCGACCACGATCGCGAGGGTCGAATTCTTGATGACGTTGATGTACTGGCTATTCATCGGAGGGACGATGCTGCGCAGGGCAAGCGGCAAGACGACCAGCCGGTAGGTCTGCGCCCGAGTTAAACCCAACGCAGTGGCGGCTTCCCACTGTCCCCTGCGTACCGCGACGATCCCCCCGCGAACGATTTCCCCGACGAAACCCGCGGTATAGAATGTAAGGCCGATCAGGATGGAGGTCAGTTCGGGCGTCAGCGACCAGCCGCCGACAAAGTTTGCACGGCGGAATTCGGGCAACTCGATCGATAACGCATTGCGATAGAGCATGAGAAGCAGGGCCACGCCCGATGCCACGGCAATCCATGCCCATAAGACATAAGGCGGGCGCCGGCCCGTACGAGACTGCCGCCTGTGGGCGGCGCGGGATGCCGTGAACACGCCCAGGAGGCCGGCGCCAACGAATGCCAGCGGCATTACCCCCGATGCCGACCAGTGAAGCGCCGGCATGGAAAGTCCCCGCACCGAAAGATGCGTGCCGGGGCCCAGCTTCCACGCTTGCGAAGCGAGAGGCAAAACCTCCCACCAAAGCGCGTAGGTGAAAATGAGTAGGACGACGAGCGGCGTGTTGCGGGCGATCTCAACCCAACCACGGCAAAGGCCGCTCATCAGGGGGTTGTTGCTCAGGCGCCCGATGCCGATGAAGAGGCCAATGACGCTGGCGATGACGATCACGAGGACTGAAATGAACAGGCTGTTGGCGAGGCCGACGACCGCCGCCCACCAGTTCGGATCGGAGGACGAATAGGGAAGGATCGTCTCCGCGATCTGAAAATTCGCCGGTTTCCAGAGAAAGCCAAAACCGACGGGTATGCCCCGAAGCTGAAGGTTTTGCGCCGTGGCGGAGACCAAGGCGATCCCGAAGGTCGCAACGCCAGCCAACAACATCAGCTGAACGGCAGCCGCACGAAAGCGGGCATCCTGCAGCATGATCTGAATCTCCTCTGCATGCATTGCCCGGCCGCTGCGACCGGGCAATGGTCCGGTTCGGTTACTTGAACGCAATCGGGAATAGGATGCCGCCATCGCGCGGGAGGGCGTTGAGACGGCGCTCGGCCTTGAGCGCGCTCTGTGCCCCAAGATTGCGGTCAAAGACTTCGCCGTAGTTTCCGACCTGCTTGATGACATTGTAGATCCAAGCGTCGTCCAAACCGAGCGGCTCGCCGATGCCGGGTTCGGCCCCCAGCGCCTTGCGCGTTTCTGCATCGCCGCTCGTCGTTTTGATTTCATCGACATTCTGCGAGGTGATGCCGCGATCTTCGGCCCAGACCATGGCGTTGAACGCATAGCGCACGATGTCCAACCAGCGGTCGTCACCACGGGGGATGGCTAGAGCGAGCGGCTCGGTGGTCGCGCCGCTATAGAAGATGGCATGCTCCTCCGGATTGCCAGCGACAGACGCACGCTGGCCGGCAATGGCGAAGCCGTCGCTCATATAGCCGTCGCAACGTCCGCCGAAATAGGCATCCCGCGCCAGGATGGTCGAATCGAAATAGACGCGTTGGACCTTGACGGCATTGTCCTGCTCGATCGTGTCGAGCGCGTTCTCGACCAGGCTGCCACCGCCCTGCAGGCAGATCGTCAACCCATCGAGGTCAGCCGCTTTCTGGACGTTCAACGCCTTGCTCAACATGATGGCGTCGCCGTCGACGAGGTTGATCGCCACGAAGCGGACCGCGGTGTCGCGTGTGTAGGTCCATGTCGTCGTCCGCGACAGGACATCGATCTCGCCCGTCTGAAGGGCAGGCAGGCGCTGGGCCGCGTTCAGTGGAACGAACCGTGCCTTTTTGCTGTCCGCGAACACCGCGGCGGCAACGGCTCGGCAACTGTCGACGTCGAAACCGGTCCACTCTCCCTTTTCGTCGGGGCGTGACAGGCCGGGCACCCCCTGGCTGGCGCCGCAGCTCACATATCCCCGTTCCCGGACCTTGTCGACGATGGATTGGGCGTGAACCGGCTCGCCGGAAAGTATAGCAGCAGCGATGGCGCTGGTCAGCAGAATTGCGTACTTCATCGTTCTCTTCCTCTTGTTGTGATTGTTCCCTCTTCATCAATCCAGTGCTCGTGCACCACATCCGCGACCAAGGCATTCAGGGCCGCCTCGATATCCGCCTGCAGGTCCTCGACCGGCTCTAGACCGACCGAGAAACGGACGATCCTGTTGCTGCCCGGAACAGGCAATGCCTGGTTCGCGGATACATCCAGTTGAGGCGTGACGATGCTTTGCGTGCTTCCCCAGCTTGCACCGATACGGAAGACCTTGAGCGAGTCCACGAAAGCGGAGACATTGGCTTGGAACGGTGGTGCCAGCCTCACCGAGAAAAGGCCGCTGGCACCCTGGAAATCACGCCGCCAGATCGAATGGCCCGGGTGGTTCGGCAGGGCAGGATGCAGCACATCGCCGATCTCTGAACGGCACTGGAGCCAGCGCGCGAGCGTCAAGGCGGATATCCCCTCCCGCTCCAACCGCAGCGGCATCGTCTGAAGCCCGCGCAGCGCGAGGCTGGCGTCATCGGCCGAGATGCCGAGACCCATGGTCCTGCCGGTGTCTTTCAGCCGCCGGTACAATCCTTCATCGCGTGTGACCAGGGCACCGAGCAGAAGATCCGCATGCCCACCCACATGTTTTGACAAGGCTTCCATGACAAGATCCGCACCGAGATCAAGCGGGTTGCAGTTTAGCGCAGACGCCCATGTGTTGTCGGCGAGCACGCAGGCTCCGGCCGCACGGGCGGCGCCTGCGATCGCCGGTATGTCCTGTATCTCGATAGTGTTGGAACCGGGCGATTCCACCACGATCACCCGCGTGCGCTCGTCGATCAGGCGAGCGACGCCTGCTCCGGCGGCTGGCTCGTAGAGAACCGTTTCGACACCGAACCGTGAAAGCGTGTCATGGCAGAAGCTGCGTGTCGAACCATATGCGGCGGATGTGACGAGAACGCGGTCGCCTGCTTTCAAAAGGGAGGTCAATGCGAGCGCGGTCGCCGATTGGCCCGACGGCAGGCAAAGGCAGTGGTCCGCGTCGTACAACTCGGCGAGCCGTGCCTCAAGCGTACGGGTCGTCGGCGTGCCGTACAGGCCATAGGTATAACCGTCATAGAACCGGTCGTAGCGGCGCTCGAACGCGTCGGAAGACGGAAAGACGATGGTGGAGGCACGCGTGACCGGCGCGGAAAGGCTCCTGAACCCTTCATCGCTTATCGGTCCGGCATGCAGCAGTTTGGTTTCTCGGTTCACGGCTAAACTCCCTGAACGAGATATAGCGTATCGCCACTATGTGCGATAATGTCTCAGCCATAGGCACTTTATGCGCGGATGTTATAATGCACCTGGGAGAACTCGAGGCCTTCGACGCGGTGATGCGTATGGGAAGCACATCGCGAGCCGCTGAGTTCCTGGGCATCAGCCAGCCGGCCGTCAGCCGGGCGGTTGCCCGCCTTGCCCGCTCGACGCGACTGACCCTATTCCGCCAGGTCGGCGGCAGGCTCGTACCAACGCCAGAGGCAATTGCCTTGCACGAGGAGGTCGAGCGGGCTTTCATCGGGATGGACCAGCTGCGCGCGCGTGCGGCGATGATCCGGGAGTTCGGCGCCAGCGGACTCCGCCTGGCATGTTACCCTGCGCTCGGGCTTTCGTTCGCGCCGAAGGCTATCCAACGCTATCGCAGCAGGGACCGAACCGGCCATGTCACACTTCTGATTGCCGGCTCGAATGCCGTGCGCGATATGGTCGCTTCCGGCCAGGCGGATGTCGGTCTTACCGCCGACGAAATCGACACGTCTCGCGTCTCCGTGCAACCCTTCATGTCCGCGCCGGCCGTTTGCGTCATGGCGGCCAGTCATCGGCTGGCAGGAAGGGAAAACGTAACGCCCGCGGACTTGGAGGGCGAACCGTTCATCGCGCTGTCTCCGGACGACACGGTGCGCAGACGGATTGAACGGACCCTTGAAGAGGCGCAACTGCAAACCCGCACTGTCGTCGAAACGCAATATTCCGAGGTCGTCTGCAATCTGGCCCTGGAGGGCGTCGGAATCGGCATCGCCAATGCAATGACCTACAAGGCCAGCCAGTTTGAGAGCCGTGGCCTTGTCGCTCGCCCCTTCATCCCTGCGATCCCGTTCCGCGCCCTCATCCTCACGAGCAAGGATCGACTTAAATCCACAAGGGCCGAGACGCTTATTGCCGCGCTGCACGACGCCCGCAACGACATCGGCATCAAGGTCGGCACTATCGAGACAGCGGTCAGTATGTAGAACCTTTGCCGAGTGCGACCCGCCGCAAAACGCCGAACGCGGGATGCCATCGTGATTGGCACCTGCCGATGTCATGACATCAAACGCGCGGGATCAAAATCACTTGCGATTTCAACGGGTCGTGCGCGAAGGCAGGAATTTCGCCTCCACGCTGCACACACCGGTAATCGCCTGTTAAGCATAATGCCGTGAGATAGGTCTTCGAAAATGCAGCGATCCGGGCATTACGCACATGCACCGCGCCCTCATGAAGTTGATCATTGTCTTCCTTATGTCGCTCGTCGTCGGAGCAAGCACCGCGGCGTCGGTGGCGGCGCGCAGCCACGCGCTGTCCGACCCGTTACAGAGCAGCGTGAGCCTTTTGGCGATAGACACTGATGATTCAGAGCTTGACCATCCGGCGAGCCTAGAGACCTGTCACGAAGCCTGCAGCTGGCTGGTCGCGTGGTTCTGGCCGGTGGCCGCACCGGTCCGCCGGATTCGCCCCAATCAAGCTTTCGACACGCAATCGTCAGTTCCAGCCCGGCTGATTCTGCCTCCCCCTCGCTCGGCTTGAACCAACCGGGGACGCACGCGTGCGCGATGCGGTCTCCGGTGACGCGACCGCGGCATACGCTCGGCCGCTCACCCACCATTCCCATTTCAAAGCCGATTGCAGACCGCCAAGCGACCCCTGCCCGTGCCAAGGAACACTTCCATGAGACGACTTTCAAACCACGATACCGAACAATCCCCAACAGCGGAGCGGCCGGCTTCCCCGGTTCTGGATCGACGGACCTTCGGCCTTGCCGCCGTCGCTCTCCTTGCCTCACCCGCGCTCGCCTTCGCGCAAGGCAGGAAACGCACGATCGACATCGATGAGAGATTTCTGCCGCAACTGGTGACATCTCCCTATCCGGAGACGGCCGGTACCATCATCGTCGTACCGAGGGATCGCTTTCTCTATCTCATCGAAGAAGGGGGCCTTGCCCGCCGCTATGGCGTAGGTGTCGGGCGCGCGGGCCTGGCGTTCTCCGGCACGGCGACTGTCGGCCGGAAGGCGAAATGGCCAAGCTGGCGCCCGACCGACAACATGATACGGCGTGATCCGAAGAAATATGCACGCTATGCCGACGGCGTTCCCGGCGGGCCGAAGAACCCGCTGGGCTCGAGGGCTCTCTATTTGTTTCGAGACGGCAGAGACACCCTCTATCGCATCCATGGCACGACCGAGCCCTGGACGATCGGCAAGGCGGTTTCGAATGGTTGCATACGGATGGTCAACGGTCACGTCGAAGACCTCTATGAGCGCGTCCCGGTAGGAACACGCGTCGTGGTGGTTTCGTGACGGCGCGGCAGGTGCTTGTCATCGGAGCCGGCCAGGCTGGCCTTGCCGCAGGGTACTACCTGCGCAGGGCCGGTCTGCCTTTCCTGATCGTCGACGCCCATCCGCGCGTCGGCGACAGCTGGCGCAGCCGCTACGCTTCGCTGACCCTGTTCACTCCACGCCAGTTCAGCGCCCTTCCAGGCCTGCCCCTTGCCGGCAACCGGGAGCAATATCCGAGCCGCGACGAGTTTGCTGTCTACCTGGAAGACTACGCCGCGCGTTTCAGCCTGCCGGTGCGATCGGGAACACGGGTCGCGCGCTTGTCGCGTGCGAACCGGGTCTTCCTCGCAGAAACGGACTCGGGCGAGAAAATCGAAGCGAGTGAAGTGATTGTCGCGACCGGGGGTTTTCAGAAACCGATAGTCCCGTCCATCTCTAGCGGCTTCGGATCTGAGGTGCTGCAGTTGACGCCGCAAACCTATCAGAACCCTGCGGGTGTGCCCGATGGACCGGTCCTCGTCGTTGGAGACGGCGCAAGCGGTCGTGACATCGCACTTGAATGCCGGACCCTGCAACCTGTGATGCTTTCCCACGGCAAGCCTCGAAAACTGTTCCCCGAAGGGCTGTTCGGGAAGTCGATCTGGTGGTGGCTCCGCTTGCTCGGCATTCTGAACGCCTCGCCGGAGTCATGGATCGGCCGCAAGGTGCGCGCTGCCGATGCCTTTCCCGACCGAGGGCAAGGCGACAAACACCTGGCGCAGGCAGGTGTTCGGCTTGTGCCACGCCTTGTCGCCGCCTCAGGCGAGACGGCCACGTTTTCCGACGGCAGCTCCGCCACCGTGCGAACGGTAATCTGGGCGACCGGCTATCGCGATGAGACGGGTTGGGTGGAGATTCCGTCGGCCGTAGGACCGGATCGTGCGTTCTCGCACACCAACGGCGTTTCCGCTGTGCCTGGGCTCTACTTCGTGGGCCGGCCGTGGCAACGAAACAGGGCATCCGCTCTCGTCATGGGTGCCGGGCCGGATGCCGAGCGCATCGTCGAGGAGATTGTCCGCCGGCAACACCGTCAAGGGGCCAAGCGATGACCACCAGGCATCAACGGCTTCTTAAATCTTTGTTGACCATAATCCTCGCCAGCAATCTGCGGCGAGACGTCTCTGCCGCCCCGTGAAGTATCTCGTTTGGATCGGAACTGCTGTGTCTGAGTATCCTGTGACTGCGTTTCTGGCGCGCCTGTTCCACGCTGCTGCCGACAAGGGAATCGAGACGATTGCGCGCTGGGTTGCGCAAGCCTCCACCATCACGGCCGCCGCCGCCTCTGTCGTCGCACTGACCGCTGCCACGGCTGCCGCGGAAGATCGATCGCTGAAACTGTTCTTCACCCACACCGGCGAGCGGGCGACGATCACCTTCAAGCGCGACGGCAGGTTCGACCCGAAGGGTCTCGCGCAGGTCAACCGCTTCCTGCGCGACTGGCGCCGGAACGAACCTGCTCGCATGGACCCTCGCCTGCTCGACCTCGTCTGGGAAGTCTATCAGCGCAGCGGCGCGAAGGATTACATCCACATCGTCTCCGCCTACCGCTCCCCCGCCACCAACAATATGCTGCGCGGTCGTTCGCGCAGTTCGGGCGTCGCCAAGAACAGCCAGCACACGCTCGGCAAGGCGATGGACTTCTTCATCCCTGGCGTGAAGCTGGCAAAGCTCAGGGCCACCGCCATGCAAATGCAGGTTGGCGGCGTCGGCTACTATCCGAAATCGGGCTCGCCCTTCGTGCATCTCGATGTCGGCAATGTGCGCGCCTGGCCACGGATGTCGCGTCAAGAGCTTGTGCGCATCTTCCCGAACGGCAAGACACTGCACGTTCCCGCCGATGGTCGCCCCCTGCCCGGCTACAACGTGGCCATGGCGGACTACAAGCGACGCGTCGGCTCGAAATCGATCATGGCCGCGAGCTCCGCCGGCGCTGCACTGTCCGAAGATGACACCTCGCCGAACAGTCTCGTGACCGCGTTGCTGCCGACACGCAAAAGCCGCGCGGAAAAGGCGCTCGAGATGCAGGCCGCGGGCGAAATGACCGTCGAACAACCGGCGTTCTTCGACCTGGCGACCATCAGCGCTCCGCTCCCCACGTTTCGAGCAGCTGAAATCGAACGCGTTGTGAGTGTAAACACCTCCGCTTTCATTCCCTCCTCAACGTTCAAGGCCATGGGAGGCCTCGGCATCACGGGGCGGGTATTGCGCCAGCCCGCTGTCGCCGAATCCGGCCTTCTTGACCTTCACCAGGCAAGCGCATGGACGGTTTCCGACAAGGCGATGCTCGATTGGGCGCTTGCACCGGCCGAGGCGCTTCAACGGCTGACGCTTCCGGCTAGCCTGCGGCGTGCCGTCGCAAGCGTCGACGATACGCGACGCGGTTCGCAAACAACACGGGCACTTGATGCGTCGAGCACCTTCAACCTAGACCGCTTCGGATCAGACGGCTGATTGAAGGGCACGATCACGCGTGCCGGGCGAGAAGCGCGCCCCGCGGGTCCACCTGGACCGTGACATGATCGATGCCGTGCCCTTCCTTGAGAAAGGACGCGACGACCGACGGCAGGGTCAATGGGTCGATCCCCTCCTTAGGGCTGACGTGGACGGTCGCGACGATGCTTTCGTCCGTCAAGGTCCATGCATGGAAGTGGCCCGCCTCGGCGATGCCCGGCAGATTCAGCAGGCCCGCTTCGATTTCATGGGCAACAATGCCTTTCGGCGTGGCCTGCAGGAGCACGCGGATGGAATCGGAAACCAACCCCCAGGCCGAGCGGATGACGAGGCCGGCGACCAGCACCGAGAGAAATGGGTCAAGGATGCTCCATCCGGTGAGCATGATGCCGATGGCCGCAGCAATGGCGCCGACCGATCCGAGAAGGTCGCCGACGACGTGAAGGAGCGCGCCGCGCAGGTTGCTGTCACCGCTGTCGCCGGACCACAGCGCATAGGCGCCGATAAGGTTCACGACGAGACCGATGGTCGCGACAACGAGCATCGGACCGGCGAGGATCTCCGCGGGCTGGTTGATGCGCTGCACGGCTTCCCAGGCGATCCATGCGACAAGCAGCAGCAGGGTCGCGCCATTGGCGAGAGCAGCCAGGACCCGGACACGGTGAAAGCCGTAGGTCCGCTGCGCATCTATCGGCCAGCGCGCCACACGATAGGCCACCAGCGCAAGCAGCAAGGCTGCCGAATCCGAGACCATGTGTCCGGCGTCCGCGATCAGCGCAAGAGAACCTGCAAGCCAGCCACCAATTGCCTGCACCAGCGCATAACCGGCGGTCAGGATGAACACGAGCCTGATCCGGCGCTCGTTCGATTGCGTCACCTCGGCTCCGTGTTGGTGGTCGTGATCTCCATCGGAATGCGCATGCCCCGGCTCGCTGCTCATCATCTTGCGCCCTCGCTACCAGCTTTATCGCGACTGCTTGGAAACTGGTGCGGTAGCGGGCGAACGTCAATCATCCATGTAGATGGTCCGGTGTCCATATGCCGCATTTGTGAAGGACAGTGCGTCATTATTCCGGCGAGAATTCTGGTAAGACAACATCCGGATCAAAAGTCGGAGAACCTGGGCCATGCGCATGATCGCCTGCGCTGCGACAATGTTTGCAACCACGCTGCCGGCTTTCGCCGCCGGCGCTTCGGACGATTTGTCTCTCCATGATAATCCGCCTCGCGCCTTGCTGGTCGAGCACGCCGAACTCCTCGTTGTGGATCAACAAAGCGGTCAGACCAAGGGGTTCCTCACGATCTGGAACGGGACGGACGGCGAGATGCGTCTGTCGTCTGTCGCAAGCGAGACCTTTCGATCGGTTTCGACGCTGTCGTCACAACCCGCCGATGATGTTTCCGAGCAGCGCCGCTTCGAGGATTTCGTTCCGATCCCCGCTCATGCCGAGTTGAGAATGCAGCCAAATGGCATTCGGCTCCTTCTTGGGGATCCAGTCTCCGACATGACGGGGCGCCAGGCCGACCGCTTGACGCTGACCTTCGACGACGGCACGAAACTGGAGGTGATCGCCAAGATCGTCAGCTCCCGTGGCGAACTCGTCAGGCACCATCACGGTCAGGTCGAAGCCGATCCGGGTTGAATCGTCTTGTTGGCGGCAGCAGAGTCGAGAAGGAGCAAACACCCGTTGAGCCAACAGAGTTGCTGCATTGTCGGCGCCGGCCCTGCCGGTCTCATGCTGGGGCTGCTTCTGGCGCGCGCCGGCGTTCCCGTGACGGTGATCGAAAAGCATGACGATTTCCTCCGGGATTTCCGTGGCGACACCATCCATCCCTCGACCCTCGAGGTCATGGCCGAACTCGGGCTGCTCGACGAATTCCTTGCCCTGCCGCATCAGCAGGCCCCCGCCCTCTACGCCGAGATCGACGGCCGGACGGCAAAGATCGCCGATTTCTCCCGGCTGCCGACCCGCTGCAAGTTCATTGCCTTCATGCCGCAGTGGGATTTTCTCGACTTCCTCGCCCGCAAGGCCGCCGCCTATCCCGGCTTTTGCCTTCTCATGGGTTGCCAGGTCATGGGCCTCGTGGAAGAGCACGGTGCGGTGCAGGGTGTCCGGATCATCGAGAAGGGGAACGAGAAGACGATCCGCGCGTCGTTGACCGTCGGTGCCGATGGACGGGAATCGATCGTCCGGCGCGAGGCCGGCCTTGAGATCGAGGACCTCGGCTCGAATGTCGATGTGCTGTGGATGCGGGTTTCCCGCCGGCCGGACGATCCGGCGATGCCGACGGGCCATGCCGGCCCTTCCCAAGGGCTCGTCATGATCGACCGCGGCGACTACTGGCAGATCGGCTTCGTCATCGGCAAGGGACGCTCCGAAGACGTGAAAGGCGACGGGCTTTCGGAACTGCGGAAACGGCTGGCGGCTGTTGCGCCCCTCCCCCTCGAACGGTTCGAGGAGATCGCCGGCTGGCCGGACGTTCACCTGCTGCGGGTTCGCATGGACCGCGCGAGGCGCTGGTGGAAGCCGGGCCTGCTCTGCATCGGCGATGCCGCCCACGCGATGTCGCCGATCGGCGGCGTCGGGGTCAACCTCGCGGTGCAGGACGCCGTCGCCGCCGCAAACATCCTTGCCGGGCCGCTGAAGGACGGGACGTGCTCCTCTGGGCATCTTGCCGCGGTTCAGAAGCGTCGCGCATTCCCGACGAAGGCGACGCAGAAGGTCCAGCTGATGATGCGTCGCAAGCGCGGTCCCGCGGCCGACGCGTCCCAGCCAAAACGGCCGCCGGCCTTCCTGCGGTTCATCGCACGCTCCCGGGTCCTGCCGCATCTGACGGGACGGCTGATCGGGATCGGGTTTCGTCCCGAACATATTCGCAGCTGAGCGCAATCAACGATCATCGACTCCGATGACATCGGCTAGATTGAATTTCGGCGTCGACCGCCCGTCCCGAGGTCTCTTAGGCCGCGCACACTTCTCCCAGATTGGTCGGGTTCATCGATGCACGAGAGCGCGTCGAGAGCACACAAGTTTTGCACGAAACGCGCGTCAGGGTGTCTTGTCCCACAGTGTTCATCATCAAAGCTTGGCGCGACTAGCGTCCAATGAGAAGCCGGCTAGAACAACTCCATCGGGTTCCAGACCGCCAGGACGCCGATCACACTGAACACCACTGAGATGCCCACCAACGCGAAAAGTACGGCAAAAATAAATCTTCTCAGCACAACACCCAAGAACCGAATTGCGATTATGGTAGGCTTGGCGATCAAGCCAACAAGCTTCATTATCTACTCTAAGGATGGCGGCGTGACCACCTCCGCCTTCACATGGCGAACCTGTTTTCTCACCCAGATATCGGCTGGCACTCCCATATCTCCCCGCTCGAACGTGAGTTCACCTAGTCAAGATGACCCGGCATATCTTTCCGTCTATCCACGGAGAAC
Source organism: Shinella zoogloeoides (assembly GCF_022682305.1). Classification (NCBI taxonomy): domain Bacteria; kingdom Pseudomonadati; phylum Pseudomonadota; class Alphaproteobacteria; order Hyphomicrobiales; family Rhizobiaceae; genus Shinella; species Shinella zoogloeoides. Next base: position 91,083 of record NZ_CP093530.1, on the reverse strand, counting down.
AGAGGACTCAAGCTTCCAAAATGACAAGCGACCCAGCAGAACTGACAGCTGCGGAGTTATCGAGACAGATCTCGTCGGGAGAGCTGTCATCCGCAGAGGCTGTAGATGCGTTTCTTTCTCGGATCGCATCGCTGGATGGAAAGTTGCACGCGTTCGTAGATGTTTATGGAGATGAGGCGCGAAAGGTAGCTGCTTCTGCTGATCGCGCCATTCGTCAGGGGCGTGCGATAGGCCCATGGCACGGCGTGCCTATCGCGTTAAAGGATTTAATCGAGATCGAAGGAAGGATCACAACGGGAGGTTCTGCTGAGTGGCGGAACAGACGTTCAGACCGAACGGCGACCATTGCACGCCGCCTTCTAAACAGAGGCATGATCTTCCTTGGCAAGACCCAAACGGTGGAGTTTGCAATGGGTGGCTGGGGCACAAACCAGCACATGGGTACGCCTTGGAATCCTTGGGATCAAGCGACAGCAAGAACGCCGGGGGGATCGAGTAGCGGTTCCGGTGTCGCGGTTGCGGCGCGTATGTCGCCTTGGGCGATTGGAACCGACACGGGCGGCTCGGTCAGGCTTCCAGCGGCATTCTGTGGCATCACGGGTTTGAAGGTGACGTCTGGGCGCATCAGCTCGTATGGAGTTATGCCGCTGAGCCCGACGCTCGACACAGCGGGACCAATGGCCCGGACTGCTGAGGACACCGCCCTGCTGTACTCCCTTCTCGAGGGGATCGACCCGCTTGATCGTGCAACGTGGGGCACCCCTAGAAGCGATGTGCTGGCTGGCCTCAAGGGAGGGGTTGAGGGTCTTCGGCTTGCCCGCATAGATCGAGATGAAAGAGAGGGCGTCGACGAAGAGGTTCTCGCTGCATACGATGCATCGTTGGAGTGCCTTGCGAAGCTTGGCGCCGATATCATCGACCTACCGTTGCCATTCCGATTCAACGCCTGCTTTTCCCCTCAAGCTGCAATCACAAAAGCCGAGGCATATGCGTTGTTCGGTCATCTTGCAAATGACCCAACCACAGCGCTCGGTGACCTTGTTCGTGAACGAATCCTGTCGGGGCGAAATCTCTCTGCCCAGGACTATCTCGTGGCAATGTGTCAACGAGAAAAACTGGGGCAGGAAATGCAAGCAGCGATGATTGACGTGGACGCGCTTTTGACGCCGACGACCGAGACGCCGGCACGCACACTTCACGACCTTGACGAATCCTACGCAGCGTCACGGTTCACCAAGTTTGTGAATACGTTCGATATGTGCGCGTTAGCAGTTCCGAACGGATACACCCGTAATGGACTTCCGACATCGCTACAAATCGTCTGCAAGAGCTTTGCCGAAGATCTGGCCCTCAGAATCGGCCATGCATTCCAGTTGGTGACGGGTTGGCACCATAAGGCGCCCATGGTCGACACAGTTCGGGCGCGATCTACCTAGGACAAAGGGAACGCTGCTCGTCTCGACGGCGCCAGCAGCACTGACATCTCTCGCGGGATCTTGGCCCCAGGTGGGCTCGCCGCGGCGAAAAGCCACACGCCCGTTTCCGCACGGCCGGGCGCTGCTGGATCACTTGGACTGATCACTCAACTCATCTTTTTGGCAGTTTCAGGAACATGAGACCGCCGGTAAGAAGAAGGCTTGATCGTATTCAGGCGGCCCAGGCGCGGCTAGGACGAAGAGGAGTGCGCATTTCGAATGGATGATCGCTCGTACCTATCGCTCACGCTCGGAGAGCTACAGACCCTGTCGGAACCTGGCGAGCTATCCGGTGCACTCCATGCGGTCAGAACTCGCTATGGTTTGTCGCACATGACATTCCTTGTCGTCCGGAGAGGCGCTGGCCCGTCGGCGGCTCCCTACTACTGCAGCACCTATCCAGAGGAATGGATCGCGACCTATTTCGCCAACGACTACCTTGCAATAGATCCTGTTATCGATATTGCGCGCTGGGGACTGCTCCCGGTGGACTGGTCGACGCTCGACCAAAGAGCCTCACGGGTCCGCCGGCTGTTCGACGAAGCTCGGGCCTATGGGATAGGCCCGAACGGCCTCACCGTCCCGATCCGTGGCGCAAACGGAGAGCGCTGCCTGTTTTCGGTTACTTCCGACTGGTCAGGTAGCGACTGGTTGGCCCTCTGCGCTGCAAACCTCCACGACCTGCATATTCTCTCCCACTACCTCCACGAGAAAGTGCTCACCCTCTCGGGGCTGCGCCGCCCCGTTCTTGTCCGAGAATTATCGAGGAGAGAACGCCAATGTCTCCAACTTCTTGCGTCCGGCAAGATCTATAAACAGATTGCCGTCATCCTGGGCATCTCGGAGAGTGCGGTTCACCTCTATATGCGGTCGGCCAGGCGGAAGCTAGGCGCCACGACTAGCTACCATGCCGTGGCCAAGGCGAGCTACTTGGAACTGGTCGACGTCTAGGCACATCGCAGCGTTTTAGGCCAATCATCACCTTGACGATCTTCTCGTCACTCTCTGGCAATCTGGCGATTTCGATAGATTGCGCCCCCCTCCTCTCGCCCCGAAGATTGTCGTTCCGCAACAGCATCGACCCTCGTGTAGCGAGCGGGCAAAGGCGGTTCAACTCTCGCCTGGTTGGTTCGCGTCGGCGGTCGATCAATGGGAGGCGATGATGACGGTGGATCCGGAAACAATAGAGCGCTGGCGAAACGCCCCGCGGCTGACGTCCTTCGCCCCCTTCTTCGAAAGAACGGCCAGTGGTCGAGGTGGGGCGCCGGATCTTGCACAGCCACAGCCTGACTTGAGCCTGATGGATTTCGATCTCGACTGCGCTGTCTTTGCGGACACGCATACGCGCTTGTTCGGAATTTTCGACCAGCACTATTACGCCAGCATTCCTTACCGGCTCGAAGAAGAATGCCGTCTCGGGGCGGCTGTCCTTTCGTTCGCACTGCAGAACTGGGCTCGAGCCATGATGCCCACGACGATCTATACGCTCGGCACTGGCACAGGTTGCCTTGCACGAAGCCTTGCGGCGCTTGGCTGAGGGCGCATCAAGACGCTCTGTTGCAGTCCAACGCCCGCCAACCGCGAAGCTTTTCTCGCGAGACGGGGAAGCGAGCACGCACATTTCTTTCTCGGGCCGTTTTTCGAACTCGATGACGATCGCTACGCGAGCGATTCAGATCTCTCCCCCTTCCGGGACGGCTTTGATGTCTTGTTCGAAGATACAACCTTTCAGATGTACGATCAGGATCGCGTAAAGCAGCTCGAGTTCGTCGTCCCTCATATCCGGCAGGGCGGCGTCCTGGTGCAAGTGCAGAAACTCGCCCATGAAGATGATGCCGTATACGCTGAGCGGGAGCGCCAAAAGGATGAGCTGTTCAAGGCCCGATATTTTTCGCAGGAGCATATCTCCGAAAAGAAGGCCGAGATTCTGAACACCATGACGGCCTGTCAGGTGGACCTCTCGACCACGACTGCGGCGCTCAGGGCGTTCTTCCGCTATTCCGTGGTGACCTGGAACAGCGGCAATTTCTACATGATCGCTTCCTCCAACTCGCGGGCCTCGTTGTTGGAACTCATCTCGCTGATGCTGAAACCGGCTATGCCGCCTGCGTTCTGCTACGAGCCTCTTCCTCTCGTTGTGATCGACACGGAATCCGATCCGCTCGGCCCGGAACTCTCTTGGCGTAGTGCCACCGCGACGGCGGCTGTCGCTCCGAGACGGTCGTTGAGTTCTTGAGATGGATTCTGAGGTATCGGCTGATCTCAAGGAGCATTGCAGCGTAGCCGATGTACGCCGCTGTCTCTCCTACCTGCTGCCACATCTGGACGCCTTCTGGGCGCAGCCGCTGGCTACCTACGCCACGGCCCTTTACGATGTCGAGCCGTTCTCTTGCGGAGATGAGGTGCGCGTGCATGCCATGGATCGGCTGCGCGTCTGCGTCGAGCGGGCTGCGCGCCGGTCAGGATATGGCGAAGAAGATGCCCTCAGCGCAAGCGCCGAAGTCCTTTCCGCGCCGGTCATGCAGACCGGGCCGCATGCAATGCTGCTGATCGAGCCGGACGCATTCTATACGCATATGTTCAGCCTGCTCGGCCTCATGTCGCATGGCCGGCAATGGCACATCACCTACTCGGTCTCGACGTCGGCTTTCAAGGAAAGCGCGAAGAAGGGACCGGGGTGGCTGAGGGTAGGCGGAGAAACCCTCAATGTTTTCGGCCTCCCACGCAAGCGCCTGATCGGAAGCAGCATCGGGTGCCTAAATGGCCCCTACCGCTACGCTTTTTCGAATTCGAGGCACGAGGTCGCGCCGAATGCGTCGGCCGCGCGCCTGTTGGCCGAACTCCCTGCCGCAGGATTTCCATCGGGCGCCGAGGCCATCAAAATGGGAAATCAGGCTCTTTGGCACGGAAAGCTCGCGGCGCCGGCGAAACTGCTGCAGCTTGACGATTTCGATATGGCCGACCTGATCGCGGATCATCTCGATGATACGAAATCATGGCTGTCGGCGCACTTCTTCGATGGAGTGATGGCCGCGCTGTCGATCCTGGAAGAGACCGACCGCCTGAACGCTGGTCCATGGGCGGGCTGGGTTCGCCGCACCACCGATCTCTTCTGGGGCCTCGAGAAAAACAGGGTGGTCCCGTTGCATCTGGAGGGCGGCGCACTCAAGTCCATGCGGTCACCGAGCTTCGAGGTGAACCTCACTCCGAAACGACTAGCCGCTGCGCTTCGCGAGCGTGCAATCCTGCCCGGGATGTTCATGACCTATCTGGTGGTTTCGACCCTTCCAGGCGTCAGAGCTCTCGGTGGGTGCCGGCAGACAGTGTATCTTCCGCTTATGCGGTATCTGGCCTCTATAGGCGTCCGGCTTTCAGGTGCCGCGGGACTGCTCGCTGCACTTGAGAGGGACAAGCTGCCGGGCGTATGGGGACATCGCGTTCTAAAGCCTGCCGATACTGATCCTTTTCAGGAAATCGAAGCTGCGGGCGGAATCTCCCCTCTCCTTTCGACGTACGCGAACCTGACGCTGGAGCAGGCCAGCGGCGACCTAGCGAGCTTCACAACCGATCCCATCTGGGCCGAGATGTCCGCGCATATCGATGATGGCACAATCAAGCGCATCTCAAGCGAGTGGCTGTGGTCAGGACCGTAACGCGACACGGCATCCCGGCCTTTGGGTACTGCGTGATGGCAATTAAAGCTCAGGACGGGTTTCGGAAGCGAACGCCCACACCACCGCCGTCCGCGGGAATGAACTCTATTCCTGCGTCCTCAAGTACCGCTTGAATCCGTGCGAGCGTCGTTTCGCGCAACTCCTCCCCGCGCTCGAGCCGAACTACGGTTTGCGTTGAGACCCCTGCTGCCTTGGCAAGGTCGACAACTCCCCAGCCCAATGCTGTGCGGGCCAATCTGCACTGAATTGGCTTCATATCACCATACGATGGTGATTTATGTTGCATGTCATGGGCTCTTCCTGTAGGTCTTATCATGCAAGCGGCCAGATGGCGTGTTGGAGCACGCAATCTGACCTGACCATAATCAAGCTGGTAGGAGCTCGGATCATGGCTGATTCTGAGATTAGCAGAACTTTGCCTGCAATCATCCATGGAAACCTCCTCTCCACAAATGTCCGCATCTTCATGCAGCCGCTGCAGATAAGAAGCCGGATCTAAAGCTATCACAACCTCGCCCACCTGCCCTTTGCGACGACTGAATTCGTTCAACGGGAGCGGAAACGCGTGTGGTGAAGAAGCCCTTCATCTCGGCAGGCCGGGCGCAAAAAACCAAGGAGGGACCATCGCAATGCCATTTCTGCATCAATTCCGCTCGACAGTGTTTGCCGCGGCACTCGCCGCGACCGTATCGGCGGGCTTTCTCGAGAGCGCCGCCATGGCGGAAGATCTGCGCATCGGGACGCAGTTCAAGCTGATGACACTCGATCCGCACTATGCCGATCTCGGTGAGAACAATTCCCTCCTTTCCCATATCTACGAGCGTCTCGTGACCCAGGACGCACAGATGAACCCTGTGCCGCGGCTCGCGACATCCTGGAAGCGCCTCTCGGAAACGCAGTGGGAGTTCAAGCTGCGCGAAGGCGTCAAGTTCCACGACGGCTCGCCTTTCACGGCCCAGGACGTGATCTACTCGATCGAGCGCATCCGGGACTTCCTCAAGCCGCCGAGCGGCGGCTATCAGTCGTATACGCAGGCAATCAAGTCGGTATCGGCGCCGGACCCCTTGACCGTCGTCATCGAGACGACGAGTGACATTCCCACCCTGCCGCTTCTGATGACCCCGATCTTCATCATGCCTCACAAGGCGGATGGCTTCGCAACGACCGAGGATCTCAATGCCGGCGCGCGGCCGGTCGGGACGGGCCCTTACAAGTTCAAGAGCTGGCAATCAGGTGAAACGCTCAACCTGGAGCGGAACGACGCCTACTGGGGCGGAACGCCGGCCTGGACGAACGTCACCTTCCGCGTCATCGAAAGCCCTGCCGCACGCGTGGCAGCATTGGCGACCGGCGACGTCGACGTTGCGGACTCCATCCCGGCACGCGACGTCGAGGGCCTCGAACAGCGCGGCGTGAAGGTGGAAAGCGCCGCTGCCGCCCGTTCGAACTTCCTGCAGTTCGACACCGGCGGAGAGAAGCCGCCTGGGCTGACCGACAAGGCGGGTGGCGAGATCAAGAATCCCTTCCAGGACAAGCGTGTGCGGCAGGCCCTGACGCTGGCCACCGACCGCGCCTTCATCGCCGACAGGATCCTGCTCGGTTATGGCACCGCGGCCTCCCAGCTTTTCCCGACCGGCCTCGCCGGAACGTCGGCAAACCTGAAGGTGACGCCCCCGGACTATGAGAAGGCAAAGGCACTTCTCGCTGAAGCCGGTTATCCCGATGGCTTCAAGGTGGTGCTCGCCGGCCCGGCGGGCCGGTACCCCGGTGACGGCGAGTCCCTGCAGGCTATCGCGCAGAACTGGGCAAGGATCGGGGTAAGTGCTCAGCCCGAGGTGGCGCCGTTCTCGGTATTCGCCACCAAGCGGTCCAACGGCGACTATCCGGTCTGGTACGGCGGATGCTCCGGCGAGGCGGTGACCTTCTGCCTCGGAGCGCTCCTTGGCTCCTCCGACAACGAAGCGGGCACGGGATCGCTCAACTACGGTAAGTACCGGAACCCGGCATTCGACGAGATGCTGGCAAAGGCGATGGCCATGGATGAAGGCCCCGATCGGAATGCAGCGATCGCCGAAGCCACGGAGTTCGTCATGGCAGATTATCCGATGATCCCGCTCTACCATTTCCATCTGATCGTCGGACATGGCGAGAAGGTCGGCTCCTATGCCGTGCATCCGCGCGGCTGGACGACCGCGATGCAGGCCGTACCCTCGGGTAAGTGAGGGGGACTGCCATGATGACCACCATCGTTGGAAGGCTGTCACAAGCCTTCCTCCTCCTCCTCGTCATGTCGGTGATCGGCTTTGCCGGTATCCATAGCGTGGGCAATCCCGTCTTCAACATCGTCAACATCGAAACAGCCACCGCCGAGGACATCCGCAACGCGACGATTGCCCTCGGCCTCGATCAGCCGCTCTGGTGGCAGTATTTCCTGTTCATGGGCAACGTCGTCACCGGAAATTTCGGGACGTCCTATATCTACCATCTGCCGGCCTTTTCGCTTGTCATGAGCAAGCTGCCGGCAACGTTCGAACTCGCGTCGACGGCCATGCTGATTGCCGCACCGTGCGGCACTCTGCTCGGGCTTCTGGCCGGTCGGCGGCAAGGGGGATTGCTTGACCGCATCGTCCTGAACGCGAGCGTGTTTGCGCTTAGCATCCCTTCCTTCTGGCTGAGCATGATGCTCATCCTCCTCGGCGCACTCGCCATGGGCTGGTTTCCCTCAAGCGGCCGTGGTGAGACAGTCTCGCTGCTCGGCCGGGAGTGGAGTTTTCTCACCTTCGACGGTCTCAGCCATCTGGCGCTGCCTGCCCTCGCCCTTGCCATTCCGAAGATCGCGCTTATCGCGCGACTGGCGCGGGCGGGCACTATTGAGGTGGAAAGCCAGGATTTCATCCGGTTTTGCCGGGCAAAGGGCCTGTCAGCGCGGCGGGTCCTGTTCCGGCATACCCTGCCGAACATCAGCATTCCCATCGTGACCATCGTCGGCATGCAGTTCGGCGGGATGCTGGCCTTCGCGGTGGTGGTGGAAACGATCTTCGCCTGGCCCGGCGTCGGCAAGCTTCTGATCGACTCCATCCAGCTTCTCGATCGGCCGGTCGTGATGGCAACCCTAGCCTTCGTCGCCGTCGCCTTCGTCGGGCTGAACGCCCTCGTTGACCTCACCTATGCCGCGCTCGATCCGCGCGTGCGCCTTTCCGCTTGAAAGGGGAACTCATGAAGGCCGAAACACTTCGCACATTGTGGAAGTATCCGTGGCAACACCGCGTCAGCCTCTCATTGCTGCTGCTTGCCGCCTACGTTCTCCTGGCGCTCGCAGCACCGTTCATCGCGCCGCAAAACCCTTATGACCCGCTGCAGATCCAGGCGTGGGAAGCTTCGTCCCCACCAGGAACCGTCAGTGGCGTTGGCTACGCCTATCTGCTCGGAACGGACGGACTTGGGCGCGATATCGTCAGCACCATACTCTATGGCCTGCGCCTGAGTCTTCTCGTTGCGGTCACCAGCACGGCGATTGCCGCCTTCATCGGGCTGACGCTCGGTGTCAGCGCCGCTTACTTCGGCAAGTGGGCAGACGCCCTTATCATGCGCATCGTCGATCTCCAGCTAAGCCTGCCCACCATCCTGGTGGCCCTCATCGCGATCGTCACGCTCGGTCCCGGCGTCGACCGCATCATCCTTGCAATCGTCATCGTGCAATGGGCAACCTATGCCCGACTTGCGCGTGGGGTGGCGCTCAGCGAGATCGGCAAGCCGTATCTCGATGCGGCCCGGCTCCTGCGACTGCCGACCCATCGCATTCTCTTTCGTCACCTCCTTCCGAACAGCATCGCCCCGGCCATCACCCTGATCCCGATCGAACTCGGCCATGCCGTCGCGCTAGAAGCCACCCTCTCCTTTCTCGGACTCGGAGTGCCGATCGACAAGCCGTCGCTCGGCTCCACCGTCGCAAACGGCTTCCAGTACCTGCTGACCGGCCAATACTGGATCAGCCTTTTCCCGGGCCTTGCTCTGTTCGGTCTTATCGCAAGCATCAACTTCGTCGGCGAAGACCTGCGGCGCCGGCTGGATCCCAGGAGGCGTTCCCATGGCGCATGACAACACGCGTGATCCTTTGCTGATGGTCAGCAATCTCACCTTGAAACACCGCACTCCAGCCGGCGCCACGACGATCCTTCACGATGTCAGCATCAGCCTGCAACGCGGCGAAGTCCTTGGTCTGATCGGCGAGTCCGGCGCGGGAAAGTCGACGCTTGGCAACGCCATCCTTGGTCTTCTTGCCGCAGATTTCGAGCGAACGGCCGGCACCATCCTCTTCGATGGCAAGACGCTCGATGGAATGGACGAACACCAATGGGCCGAAATCAGGGGACGGCGGATATCCGCGATCTTCCAGGATCACACCGCATCGCTCGATCCGCTCATGGCCGTCGGCCCCCAGGTTGAAGAAGCTATCCTCGCCAACAATGACAAAACCCTGCGCAAGGAAGCGCGGGATATGGCCCTCGATTTGCTTGTTCGCGTCGGCATCCCGGATGCACGTGAACGGTATGACAACTACCCCCACCAGTTCTCAGGCGGACAGCGCCAGCGCATTGTGATCGCAATCGCGCTTGCCGGCGCACCCGATATCATCATCGCCGACGAACCGACCTCCGCCCTCGATGCGACGGTGCAAAAGCAAATCCTCGCGCTCCTGCGCGAACTCGTCGACGAGACCGGCGTATCGATCATCCTTGTCACTCACGATATGGGCGTTGTCTCCGATATAACCGATCGAGTGGTCGTCCTGCGCCACGGCAAGGTTGTGGAACACGGCGTCACGGCATCGGTACTGGACGCCCCACAGCGCACATACACCCGCAGCCTTCTCGCCGCCGTTCCCAGATTGCGGTTGTCGGACAATCCAGCGGAGCATGTCGCCGAGACCGATACGCAGCCCATCCTCGCCGCCCGGGGCGTCGCCAAGACCTTCTCCGGCGGATTTGCCTGGTTCAAGAGGAACGTCTGCAAATCGGCGTTGCGCGACGTCTCGGTGGTGCTGGAGCGCGGCGCAATTACCGGCATCGTCGGCGAAAGCGGCAGCGGCAAGAGCACGATCGGCCGGATCATCGCCGGGCTGGAGACCGCCAGCAGCGGCAATCTCGACATCGACGGCAGGCGGTTCGACATCTCCCGGCCCGGCTATCGGAGCGGTCTGCTCGGTGAGGTCCAGATGATCTTCCAGGATCCGGCGGTCTCGCTAAACCCACGCATGTCGATTGGAGAGACGCTGCGGGAAAGTGTCCGGTTCGGAAGCCGCCAATCGGGCGACCCGAGGCAGGATGTGGTCAATATGATGGATCGCCTCCAACTGGCCCATAACCTTCTCGGCCGATATCCGCACCAACTGTCGGGGGGACAGAAGCAGCGCATCTGCATCGCACGCGCCCTTCTCGCCGGCCCGCGGATCATCGTTGCCGATGAACCCACGTCAGCACTCGACGTATCCGTGCAAGCGGAGATTGTCGCGCTTCTCAAGGAGAATGTGGCGGAGCGAGGGATTTCGATGCTCTTCATCTCGCACGATCTGGCGCTTGTGCAGGCGCTTTGCAGTTCAATCTACATCTTCAAGGATGGCGAAGTGGAAGATGCCGGTCCCTCCGAGTTCATCTTCTCACGCTCGCAAAACCCGTACACACGCAGCCTGATTGACGCACGGCCAAAGCGTTTCACGCACTGACTTCGGCAATGCCGCGGAAAGTCGGGCATCCCCCAACTTCGTTCCATCCACCTGCACGCGGCGCCCATGCGCAGCGACGAAAGGTCTGACATGATAAACACGTTCACAATCGCCGTTACCGGTCAATCTCTCATCAAACACGATACCCGCGACATCAACACAGCAGGATTCCGGGAGGTCCAGGAGGTGCTACGGCGAGCCGACTTCTCCTTCACGAACTTCGAAAGCACGATACTCGGCAGCCACGGAGGATGGCCGCTCAAAGGCGCGGTATTCGGCTGCAGCCAGCCTAATGTTCTGGACGCATTGCAGGCGCTTGGCTTTCAAGGGCTTGCGTTGTCGAACAATCATGCATTCGACCTCGGCCCCTCCGGCGTCCTTTCCACCCTGGAGGAGGTAGAAAGGCGCGGCTTCCTTCACGCCGGCATCGGGCGCAACCGGACGGCGGCGTCCCGCGCAGCGAAGGGTTCGGTTGGCAGGCGGAAGGTGGCCCTTGTCGCCATGGACGGGGGACCGGGGCCTGACTTCATGTACGCCGCGGATGCTTCCATCGGTCGCCCTGAACGCCCCGGCGTTAACCGGCTGAAGTTGTCGAAGGTGATCGATGTCGACGCCGACGCTTTCGAGCAGTTGCGCACGGTCCGTGACAATGTTGGCTACACAGCGATGGACCTCGCCAATGACAGCCAGCCTGACGACACGCCGCATGTCGATCCAGAGACTGAGCTGAGCATCGCTCGCGCGATATTCAGGCGTTCCGACCGGTTCGGCCGAAACGTCAAAATCGACGAAGACTCCCTCTCCCGAAATCTCGCCACGATCGCGTCAGCGGCCGAAGAAGGGTGCCTTGTCATCGCCTACCTGCACCACCATCACTGGGCCGCGGACTGGTATCAGGTGGCTGAATGGGTGGGTGCCGTTGCGAAGAAATGCATCGACGCGGGGGCGGTGATGTTCGTGAGCCATGGCGCTCCCGTCCTTCAGCCGGTCGAAATCTACCGCGGGCGGCCGATCTTCTACAGTCTCGGCAACTTCATTTTCCATGTGAAATCCGTGAAATCGAAATGGCGGGCGCGTGAAGTATGGGAGAGTGTGATTGGCCTGTGCTCGTTCGACGACAATGGCCAGTTGGCCGGTTTGTCATTTCACCCGGTCGTCATCGGTGGCGCAGAAGCCTTGAAAAGCGAAGCTTTGGAAGAGCGCCTCGCACCAGAGCTTGCCCACGGTCACGACGCGGAAAGGATTCTCCAGCGATTTCGGGAGCACTGCGGAAAATTCGGCGTGGACATTGAGATTTTGGACGACACAGCGCGCATTCGCATCTAACCCTCTGCCAATCAACCATATCTGGGTGTGGGCGATCAATGGAAATTTCGGCTCTTGACCTTCAACCGATCGATCAGCAAGTCCGGCACGTATATCTCACGTGCCGACACTGCCGCCTTTGGCCGATCACGCGGATCCGGCGCGCCATTGCCATGGGCGAACTCATCCCCTCGTCTGTGGGGCAAGGGAAACTGCTCGTCTCGCTCGCCCAGGCGGCCGAGGTCTTCAGAGAGATCGAACAGACGTTGCGCAACCAGATGCACCACGTCGCCTTCGCGCTGGATCTTTCCATTGATCGCCAACATCGAGCTGGAGAGCACGAGCCGGCGCTGGCGCTCGAACACCTTCGGCCAGATAACCGCGTTGATGATGCCCGTCTCATCCTCGAGCGTCATGAACATGACACCTTTGGCCGAGCCCGGACGCTGGCGCACCAGCACGAGCCCACCGCTCATCAGCCATTGACCGTCTCGCGCAGCCATTGCTTCGGCGCAGGTCACCATCCGCTTCCGGCGAAGATCCTCGCGGAGGAAGGAAACCGGATGCTGACGGAGGGTCAATCCGATATGGGAATAGTCCTCGACAACTTCATGCCCCGCCTTCATCGACGGCAGATGCACGTCGGGCTCTTGTGCTTCAGCAACCTGGCGGGCTTCGCGCTCAGCGGCTGCGGTCCAAAGGGCAAGCGGCTCGTCACGCAGGGCCTTGATCGCCCAAAGCGCGTCCCGGCGCTGAAGCTGTAGCGATGGCAGAAACGCATCCGCCTCCACCATCTTCACCAACGCGGCCGTCGGAACGCCGGAGCGGCGCCAGACGTCATCGGCAGAAGAGAACGGCTCGTCGGTGCGCGCCGTCACGATCCGGGCAGCGTCGGCCGTCGAAAGACCCTTCACCATGCGCATACCCAAGCGGACAGCCTTCTTGTCACCGTCGCCGGTATCCTCGAGCGTGCAATCCCATCGGGACGCATTGATGCAGACCGGCCGGACCTCCACGCCGTGTGCCTGCGCATCGGAGACGATCTGAGCAGGGGCATAGAATCCCATTGGCTGCGAATTGAGGAGTGCGGCACAAAAGGCATCGGGGTGATGGCATTTCACCCAGCTCGACGCATAGGCGACCAAGGCAAAACTGGCGGCGTGAGATTCAGGAAAGCCGTAGCTTCCAAATCCCTCAAGCTGGCTGAAGGTCCGTTCCGCAAAGTCCGCCGAATAGCCGTTCTTGACCATGCCGGCGACCAGCTTGTCCTTGAACTTCGAGACGCCGCCGGAGAACTTGAACGTCGCCATCGACTTGCGGAGCTGGTCGGCCTCGCCGCCGGTGAAGCCGGCGCAGACCATGGCAACTTTCATGGCGCTCTCCTGAAACAGCGGTATGCCGAGCGTCTTCGACAGGACAGCCTCCAGCTCGGGCGTCGGGTATTCGACCGGCTCCTTGCCCTCTCGCCGGCGGAGATAGGGATGCACCATGTCGCCTTGGATCGGCCCCGGTCGGACAATGGCCACCTGGATGACGAGATCATAGAAGGTGCGGGGTTTCAGGCGCGGAAGCATGGACATCTGCGCCCGGCTCTCGATCTGAAAAGTGCCCAGCGTGTCGGCCTTTCGGATCATCGCATAGGTCCGCGGATCCTCGGCAGGGATGGAAGCGAGATCGCGGACATCGCCCTTGTGCTCGGCCATCAACGCGAAGGCCTTGGCCATGCAGGTCAGCATCCCGAGGGCAAGTACATCGACCTTCATGAACTTCAGCGCCTCGATGTCGTCCTTGTCCCATTCGATGACTTGGCGATCGTCCATGCGCGCCGGCTCGATCGGCACGAGATTGTCGAGCCGGTCATGGGTCAGGACGAACCCACCCGGATGCTGGCCGAGATGGCGCGGCGCGCCCATGAGCTGCTGCGCCAGTTCCAGCGTCAGCTTCAGCCGGTAATCGGCCGTGTTGAGATTGTTCTCCTTCAACTGGCTTTCGGAAAGGCCATCCGACCATCTCCATATCCCCGACGAGAGTTGCCCGATCATGTCTTCCGGGAGACCGAGCGCCTTGCCCACGTCACGCAACGCACCCTTGGCGCGGTATCGAGTGATTGTCGCGCATAGGGCCGCTCGGCTCCGGCCATAGGTCTCATAGATCCACTGGATGACCTCCTCCCGCCTCTCGTGTTCAAAATCGACATCGATATCGGGTGGCTCGTCCCGCTCTTGAGAGATGAAACGCTCGAACAGCAAATCATTCGTGTCGGGATCGATCGACGTCACGCCGAGGCAGTAGCAGACAGCCGAGTTCGCGGCCGATCCCCGTCCCTGGCAGAGGATGCCTTTCGACCTGGCATAGCGGACGATGGAGAACACCGTGAGGAAATAGGGCGCGTAGTTCATCGTCCGGATCAGCTCCAGCTCGTCGCGCAGGGATTTCCGCACCTTCTCCGGCACGCCCTCGGGGTAGCGCACATCTGCGCCTTCCCAAGTAAATTTCACCAGCGACTGCTGCGGATCGAGACCGGGCACGATGGCCTCTTCCGGGTATTGGTACTGAAGCTCCTTGAGATCGAATTTGCAGCGCTCGACGATTTCGCGGGTACGGGCCAGCGCTTCGGGATAGTCGGCGAATAGCCGGTGCATCTCCTCCGGCGTCTTCAGGAATCGGTCCGCATGGCGCTCGCGGTCGAACCCGACATCATCGATGGTGGTGCGCGTGCGAATGCAGGTCACGACGTCCTGGAGCTGGCGGCGGCCAGGCTCGTGGAACAACACATCGTTGGTGACGACGGTCCTGACCCTGTGGCGCGCCGCCATCGTGGCGATGCCGTGAAGACGCAGCTTGTCGTTCGGCCGGCGGCGCAGACATAGGCTCACATAGGCGCGATCACCGAAGAGATCGGCCATCTTGCGCAGTTGCACCGCGCAGGTCTCGTCGGCCTCATCCGGGACCAGCACGCCGATCATGCCGGCGGCGTGCTCGGAGAGGTCCGCGAAATCGATCAGGCAATTGCCCTTGCCGCCGCGCGCCTTGCCGAGCGACAGCAGCCGCGTCAGGCGTGAATAGGCCGGTCGATCCATGGGATAGACCAGGATCGACATGCCGTCGGTGAGATCGAGCCGGCATCCGACGACAAGGCGCACGCCGGTCGTCTTCGCCGCCTCCCAAGCCCGCACGATGCCGGCGAGGCTGTTGCGATCGACAACGCCAAGAGCGTCGATACCAAGCGCGGCCGCGGCCGCGAACAGCTCGTCGGCGCTGGACGCTCCACGCAGAAACGAGAAATGCGTCGTGATCTGAAGCTCGGCGTATTTCATCCGAACACCCCATGCAGGAACCACAGGTGGGAGCCGGTCTCCGGATCTATGCCGTCGCCGGCACGATAAACCCAGTAGCGCTCGCCAAGCTCGTCCTCGACCACGAAGTAGTCCCTGACGGCCTGGAATTCGCGCGGCCGCGTCCACCATTCTCCGAAGATCCGTTCCGGGCCGTCGGCGCGAACGACCTTTCGCCTTTTGCCGCGCCAGGTGAACACGACCGGCGGCTGGTCCGGCAGGAGCGCCATGACGTCGATCCGCTCGGGGTTTGCGAGCAGCCGCGACGGCCGAGGCCATTTGTTGGCCCAGATCTGACCGATATCGGGCGCTGTCGCGGGAATTCGCCGCACCGATCGTTCCGGCACATCAGAGGCCACCGGCGCGACCCGGAACAATCGATGACCGCGATTGCCGAGGATGTCGACGAGGGGCGTGATATCGGCAATCTCCTCCTCGATGAGCGAGGAGACCACCTGCCGTTCTTCCAGCGGCTCGGCGAAGACCGCCACCAGAACCAGCTTCTCGATGCCGAAGCCAGGATCGATCGTCTCAATCCGATCGCAGAGCAGTTTCGACAAGCGTTCTGGATCGCGCACCGGCTTGGCGAGACCGGCGCGAAGATGCTGGCGCGTATTGTCGACCCGGTGGATGGCAAGGTCACAGCGGCGCGCCCCAAGGCCATTCTCCGCCAGCTTGACCGAGAGCTGATCGACCAGCCGCCTGACATATTTTGCGATGGTCTCCGCCGCGCCGATGGGCTCCGCGAAATTTTTCGACACCTCGACCAGTTCCGGCGTGCGGATCGGTTCGATCGGCTCGGCGATCCGGCCGAACAACTGGTCGAGCCGGCGTGCTGGGTCTGCCCCAAAGCGCAGGGTGAGCGGCGCACGCGGCATGGCGGAAAGCTGGCCGACTGTATCGATGCCGAGAACCCGAAGGCCCTGGACCGTCTCGGCCGGAAGCCGCAAGGCGAGGATCGGCAGGTCGACCACGGCTTTCGCCACATTGCCGACCGGAACCACGGTCGCCTCCGCCGAGATCAGCCGGGCGATCGCGTGCGAGGCGCCCCAGGTATCCGAGACGGCCGCTCTTGCTGTCAGGCCATGGCCACGCAGCCGATTGACCAGGCCCGTGATGAGGAGATCCTCGCCGCCCTGGAGATGGTCGGCGCCCTCGGTGTCGATGACCAGGCCGTCAGCGCCATCGATGGCCACCACCGGGCTATATTGCCGAAGCGCCCAGAGCGCGAGCCGCTCGAGCGCGGCCGCATCTTCGGCCGGTGCGGCATCGACCATCGTGAGATCGGCGACCATGGCCTGCGCCTTGCTCGCCGGCATTCCGACGCGCAGCCCGAGCTTCATGGCAGCCGGATCGGCAGCCGAGATCCAGCGCTTCGATCCACGCCGCGCGATCACGACGAGCGGCTTGTCAGCCGGCAAGGCTTCGCCAGCGTGTCGTCTGATCCGCTCTGTCGCCAGATGTGGGAAGTAGACAGATACGACCCGTGTCATCAGGGGCTCCAATTTCGAATTCGGCGCATTCGCCTGCTTTGACGCGCATCAGTTCCGCCAGCCACCGCGCCCGCCCGACGCCGGCCACCGGCAACCGCTCGGACGGCAAGGTGCTGATGCGCCAGCGTGTGGTTGAGGCCGTCGGCTGCCCATAGTCCGACGCCTCGTTTTGCCGCCGCCAGCGCCGCAGCACGATCGCCATGCTGCCGGTCTTCTCCGCCGCGAGCTGCAGGCGGCGCGAGGCTGTCATCGACAGGCGGACGAGCTCGCCGACGACGCAGGAGAGACCGCCGAAAGACAGCCCCTCCTCCATGGAGGACAGCACCTCCACCTCCCGATCGCTTTCGCAGAAAACGACCCGGTCAGGATGAAGGCCGGCCTGCGAGATCGCCGGGAAGAAGAGGTCCGGGCGCGTCATGCACCACAAGACCTTACCCTTCGTCCGGGCGGCGACGCCCGCGGAAAACAGCGCGGCAGCCGCACCGTCGACCGTGCCGCCTCCCCCGCCGGCAACCTCATGCAGTGCGCCGATGGCCAGCCCTCCTCCCGGCAAGGCCCGGTCGATCTCCGGAACGGCAAAGGGCAGCACGGAGCGGGCGCGAGCGACCCCGCCTTCAAGCTGGCCAATGCGCTCGCGAAGCTCGGCAAGCACGGGATTGAGGGCATGGTTGGCCACGGCAGAATTGTTGCTCCTTCAGGGTTTTCAGCCGTCCTTTAAGCTGATACGTTCTTTATTTGTTCCGATTGGCGAAGTGAGTCAATCGAGCCTCCGACCGGGAAGTCTTCACGCAGCTAAGGCGTTGAAACGAATCCGATAGCTGCATCAAGGGGATATCCGGCGCTCGGAGGGACAGGAAAATTTTCTCAGGCGCTGGGGACACATGACGGCGACATATCTCGACAAACTCAACGACCGCCAGCGGGAGGCGGTCGAGCATGGCGTCGGTCTGGCGGATGGCGCGATCGGTGGGCCGCTGCTGATCATCGCGGGCGCCGGCTCCGGCAAAACAAGCACGCTAGCGCACCGCGTCGCGCATCTGATCGTCAATGGCGCCGATCCGCGCCGCATCCTGCTGATGACGTTTTCCCGCCGCGCGGCTACGGAAATGACGCGCCGCGTGCAGAGGATCTGCCGGCAGGTGCTTGGCGATAATGCCGCGATCATGACCGATGCACTCGCATGGGCAGGGACTTTCCATGGCATCGGTGCACGGCTCTTACGCATGTATGCGGAACAGATCGGGCTCGGTGTCGATTTCACGATCCATGACCGAGAAGACAGCGCGGACCTGATGAACATTGTCCGCCACCAGCTCGGATTCTCGAAGACAGAAAACCGCTTCCCCACCAAGGGCACCTGCATCGCGATCTATTCGCGGGTGGTCAACTCGGAGGCGTCGATCGGCGAGGTCCTGAAGGCTTCCTATCCATGGGCTGTCGAATGGGAGCGCGAGCTGAAGGAGCTTTTTGCCGGCTATGTCGAAGCCAAGCAGGCGCAGAACGTCATGGATTACGACGACCTCCTTCTCTACTGGGCGCAGATGCTCTCGGACCCGGACCTGGCGGACGACGTAGGCGGTCGCTTCGATTACGTGTTGGTGGACGAATACCAGGATACCAATCGCCTGCAGGCTGCCATCCTGATGTCGCTGAAGCCGGGCGGGCGGGGCCTCACGGTCGTCGGCGACGACGCGCAATCGATCTATTCGTTCCGTGCGGCGACCATCCGCAATATCCTCGATTTCCCGAACGAGTTTTCGCCGAAGCCGGCCGACGTCATCACGCTCGACCGCAACTACCGTTCGACGCAGCCGATCCTGGCGGCGGCCAATGGCGTTATCGGCCTGGCCCGGGAGCGCTATACGAAAAACCTCTGGACCGATCGCGCATCGGAGCAGCGGCCGCTGTTGGTCACGGTGAAGGACGAGACGGACCAGGCCGCCTATATCGTCGAGCAGGTGCTGGCCAACCGCGAGGTGGGTGTTCCCCTGAAGCAGCAGGCCGTGCTATTCCGCAGCTCCAACCATTCCAGCGCGCTTGAAATCGAGCTGACCCGCCGGAACGTGCCCTTCGTGAAGTACGGTGGCTTGAAATTCCTCGATGCCGCCCACGTCAAGGACCTGCTCGCCGTTCTGCGCTTTGCCCAGAACCCGCGCGATCGCGTTGCCGGCTTCCGGTTGCTCCAGCTTCTTCCGGGCGTCGGGCCGCAGACGGCCGGCAGGATCCTCGACACGATTACCGCCGATCCAGAGCCGCTTCAGTCGCTCGCCGAGATCCCGCCGCCGCCCAAGAGCGGTGACGACTGGCCCGCCTTCGTCACGCTCGTTTCCGCCTTGCGCAAGGCCGAGGCCGGCTGGCCGGCGGAGATCGGCGCGGTGAGGATGTGGTACGAGCCGCATCTCGACCGCATTCACGAGGATGCGGACACGCGCAAGGCCGATCTCCTTCAGCTCGAACAGATCGCCAGCGGCTATCCAAGCCGGGAACGCTTCCTGACGGAACTGACCCTTGATCCCCCGGACGCCACCAGCGACCAGGCCGGCGTGCCACTGCTCGACGAGGACTATCTGATCCTCTCAACCATCCACTCGGCCAAGGGACAGGAGTGGCGGTCGGTGTTCATGCTCAACGTCATCGACGGCTGCATTCCGTCCGACCTGGGCACGGGGACAACCGCCGAGCTGGAAGAGGAACGCCGGCTACTCTATGTCGGCATGACGCGGGCGCGCGACAGCCTCGCCCTCATCACGCCGCTGCGCTTCTATACCTATGGGCAGAATTCCCAGGGCGATCGTTACGTCTCGGTCTCAAAGAGCCGATTCATTCCTGCAACCTTGTTGCAATATTTCGAGGTGACAAGCTGGCCCAAGATCAGCGCAGCAGCCGGCGAACGGAGCACGCGGAACGTCCGCATCGATGTGGGTGCACGGATGCGCTCGATGTGGCAATGACGCAGTCCGAGAAGGATGCGAGAACACGCGAACTGGGGCTATGGACAGACGGGACGCGATCGAAACGACGGCAGTGAATTCGGAACGCGAAGAGAGGATCCGGCGCATCATCCATGTGGACATGGATGCGTTCTATGCCTCCGTCGAACAGCGCGACAATCCGGACCTGCGCGGCAAGCCGGTTGCCGTCGGCAGCTCCGCGGCGCGCGGCGTCGTCGCTGCTGCCAGTTACGAGGCACGCGCCTTTGGAGTACGCTCCGCCCTCCCGTCCGTGACCGCGAAACGGCGCTGCCCGGACCTCATATTCGTGCCGCCGCGTTTTGACGTCTACCGCGCCGTCTCCGGGCAAATCCGCGAGATTTTCTCCGAGCACACGGACCTGATCGAACCGCTCTCCTTGGATGAAGCCTATTTGGATGTGACGGAAAACAAGCAGGGCATCCCGATCGCCACTGAAATCGCAACCATCATCCGGGCACGCATCAAGGAGGTCACCGGCCTCAATGCATCGGCCGGCATTTCCTATTGCAAGTTCCTCGCCAAGATGGCGAGCGACCTCAACAAGCCGAACGGTCAGGCCGTCATCACGCCGAGACATGGACCCGGCTTTGTCGATGAGTTGGCGGTCGAGAAGTTTCATGGCGTCGGGCCGGCGACCGCGGCGCGGATGGAGAAGCTCGGCATCCTTACGGGCGCCGACTTGAAGGCGAAGCCCCTCGCCTTCCTTCAGGAGCATTTCGGAAAATCCGGGCGCTGGTATCACGACATTGCCCGCGGCATCGATAATCGCCCGGTCCAGCCGGACCGCCCGCGCAAATCCGTCGGGGCCGAAGACACCTTCATGACCGACATCTTCGATCTGCAGGCGGCGCGCGCAGAGATCACACCTCTGGTCGAAAAGGTCTGGCGGCATTGTGAGGCAAAGGACCTTCGCGGGAAAACGGTCACGCTGAAGGTGAAGTATGCCGACTTCCAGACCATCACCCGCAGCAGGACGGCAGCCGTCTCGGTCGCGGCGGCGGGTGAGATGGAAGCGATTGCACCGGCGCTGCTCGATGGCCTTTTCCCGACCGAAAAGGGTATCCGTCTTCTCGGCATCACCGTGTCGTCGTTCGCCGAAGAGTCCGCTGCCGATCCCGACCAGCTCGCGTTCACGATATAGCCGCGCGGAACAATGTCACCGTTCGCGCGGCTATATCGTAAACATTAGGCCAACGATTGTGTATGCTGAAAAGCCTCACGACGCCGGGCGCCCACGCCCCCGATATGCTCTTAGGTTTCTGAATGAGGTCAGGAGCCCGGGAGGGCCGCCAATGCCCCGCGACAGGCGGCGAACATGTCGAGATCACGCTCGTAGGCTTTGGTCGTGACGTTCATCATGCCAAGCAAGCTGGAGAAGAGATTATCGTGCGACAACGGCATCGTCGCAGATTTTTTCAGGCAATCGAGATTTAACCCCATGGATGAGGCGAATTGCCGATCGAACCATGCGATCAGCGGCACACGCGTCTGTTCGTCTGGCGCCATGAAGTAGGGCGTGCCATGCAGGTATAGATTATTCTCGCCGAGCGATTCGCCATGGTCCGAAACGTAGAGGAAGCCGGTGGATAGCGTCACTGTCCGCGCCTTCAGACGTTCTACGATCTTCGATAGGATGAAATCCGTATAGAGAATGGCGTTGTCATAAGCGTTGACGATCTCCGAGTCCTTGCATCGGGAAAGCTCCGTCGTCCGGCAGTCAGGAATGAATTTTCGAAACGCATCCGGATAACGCTCGTAGTAAGCTGGACCATGATTGCCGAGTTGATGCAACACCAGGACGCTGTCCTTCGTAATCCCGTTCAGCCATTCATCGATCTTCTCCAAGAATATCTCGTCCTTGCAGTCACCGTCCTTGCAGAACTGTGAATCGGACGATCCTGTAATGATCACGTTGCGAACTCGGTCGGCAACACCCTTGCTGCCGGTATTGTTTTCCATCCAGGTCACATCAACCCCCGCACGGACGAGAACATCGAGGACGTTCTCGTTCTCCAATCCGGTCTTATGGTCGTAACCCGATCGCTTCAGATTGGAGAACATGCAGGGTAAGGAAACGTCAGTGGCCGTGCCGCAGCTTGAAACATTCGAAAAGTAAATGACGTCTTGCCGTGCGAGCTCCGGATTGGTCTCACGCGCGTACGAGTCCAGGGAGAAGTTCGCGGCGCGTGCCGTCTCTCCCACGACGATGATAGCGACGCGAGGCTTGGTGGAACCATCTGCTCGCGCATCAATTTTTGCATCCCCACCCACCGGCTTCACCGATATGATGATCTCCTGGCTTGCGCCGAGGATATACTTTGTCGTGCTAACAAGCGGCGTGATTGGATTGAGCGTTTTTATCAGATCTCTTTTGGTACGAACAACTGCTGAGTACGGCTTGTAGAATGCCGCGCCCAAACTCACGAAAACTAGAAAGCAGACGAAGATCGTTATCGCGTTTTGACGAATCTTACGGCCGAACGGCTGATGGACGATGCGTATCCAGGTCAGAAATGCGGTCGGCAGGAAGAAATAGAGTGCAAAATGCTTAATGAGCCCTGGAGTGAGCAGATCTTGTGATTCCGCCTTGGTCGTTTCAAAAGCGTTGCGCACCATATCCGTGTCCACAAATACACCGTAGGTATCCGTAAACCACGCCGCCGCCGTCGCCACGGCAATGTAGAGTATGAGAACCGGTTTGATGATGTACTTTATTGAAACAGCTACTGTGCCAATTGCAAAAAGCGCGAAGATGGCGACCCAAAGCGCCGCATAGGCCGAAGGATCATTTTTCAGGTAGAGCCCCGCCTTGGACCAGAAGGTGGCATTAAGGAACAGCAGCAGGTAAACCGCTACCACAATGCTCGTAACAAGATCCCCCAGCTGCGGCCGGAATCGGTTCAATTGCGCCCTGAGCGTTGCAGCGGCCATGTGTTTCATGCCTCGATACCCATTTGTCCGCGAGCTTTTTGGCAACGTTTACTCTCTCTAGCGACTAGAGCTTCAAGAGACTTTTTTTTTCAGGTTTGCCCACACTCTTTCGACTGCGAGCACCTTCAACCAGGATCGCTTTGGATCAGACGGCTGATTGAAGGGCACGATCACGCGTGCCGGGCGAGAAGCGCGCCCCGCGGGTCCACCTGGACCGTGACATGATCGATGCCGTGCCCTTCCTTGAGAAAGGACGCGACGACCGACGGCAGGGTCAATGGGTCGATCCCCTCCTTAGGGCTGACGTGGACGGTCGCGACGATGCTTTCGTCCGTCAAGGTCCATGCATGGAAGTGGCCCCCCTCGGCGATGCCCGGCAGATTCAGCAGGCCCGCTTCGATTTCATGGGCAACAATGCCTTTCGGCGTGGCCTGCAGGAGCACGCGGATGGAATCGGAAACCAACCCCCAGGCCGAGCGGATGACGAGGCCGGCGACCAGCACCGAGAGAAATGGGTCAAGGATGCTCCATCCGGTGAGCATGATGCCGATGGCCGCAGCAATGGCGCCGACCGATCCGAGAAGGTCGCCGACGACGTGAAGGAGCGCGACGCGCAGGTTGCTGTCACCGCTGTCGCCGGACCATAGCGCATAGGCGCCGACAAGGTTCACGAGGAGACCGATGGTCGCGACAACGAGCATCGGACCGGCGAGGATCTCCGCGGGCTGGTTGATGCGCTGCACCGCTTCCCAGGCGATCCACTTTAAACCAAGACTGTCTGTTCGTTCTGTAAGCGGGGTTCTTGGCGAGCTGGCTACGGCATATTCTTCATCATTTCTGGTGTCATCGGCATCATATTCGCGTTAAGGTGGTACATGATCCACAATGAGCCGGAAACCGCGATAAAGATGATGACGACGGTGAAAATTAGCGCCATTAGCGTCCATCCGTCTTCCGCGCGGGAGTTCATATGCAAGAAGTAGATCATGTGGACCACGATCTGCACCACAGCGAAGAGTATGATCAAGACGCCCGTCGCGGTCTTGTTTTCAAGGACATTACCCATCACCAGCCAAAACGGAATCGCAGTCAGTATCGCAGCAAGTAGGAAGCCCGTTACGTAGCCACGAAAGGACCCATGCGTCCCGCCATGGCCGAGCCCACCGTGTTGATGGTCATGATCATGGTTGCCGTGCGCGTGGGCGTGTGGATTCGAACTCATATCAAAACTCCCATCAGGTAGACGACGGAAAACACGCCCACCCAGACTACGTCGAGGAAATGCCAGAACATGGAGAGGCAAGAGAGCCGCCGGCAGTTTTCCGAGCTCAGTCCATACCTGGCGATTTGCACCATCAGCGTCACAAGCCAGACAATGCCAATGGTGACGTGAAGGCCGTGTGTTCCAACGAGGACGAAGAAGGCCGACAGGAAGCCGCTGCGCTGCGGCGTGGCCCCCTCCCCGATCAGCTTGATAAACTCGTAGAGTTCCAGCCCGATAAAGGCGAGGCCGAAGAGACCAGTAACGGCCAGCCAGAAAAGCGTCTCCGATCTGGCGCCACGCTCCATCTGCAGCATGGCGAAACCGAAGGTGATCGACGACAGAAGCAGGAATGCCGTATTGATGGAGACGAGCGTCAGGTCGAACAGGTCGGCCGGCGACGGGCCTGCCGCATAATTGCGCCCGATCACGCCATAGGTGGCGAATAGGACGGCAAAGATCAGGCAGTCGCCCATCAGATAAATCCAGAAGCCCAGGCTGGTGGCATTTTCCGGATGACGTTCCTGTTTCTGGTAGAATTCCGGCTTTACCGACGAAGTGTCGTGAGTTTGGTTCATGGTCTCATGCCCTTCCTGCAAGCAGGTCGGTGCGGGCGGCCTCCGTCTCGACGACCGTCTCGACTGGGATGTGGTAGTCCCGCTTGTAATTGAAGGTATGGGCAATCGCGACGCTCATGAGCGCCACGAAGGACAGCGCCGCCAGCCACCAGATGTACCAGATCAGCGCGAAAGCCAGAACGACGCTAAGCCCGCTGAGAACAACGCCAGTACCTGTGTTTTTCGGCATATGGATGGCCTGGAAACCATCGACCGGGCGTTCATGACCTCGCTCTTTCATATCCGACCATGCATCGAGGTCATGAACGATTGGAGTGAAGGCGAAGTTATACTCAGGTGGAGGGGATGAGGTGGACCATTCGAGCGTGCGGCCATCCCATGGATCGCCTGTCTCGTCCTTCAGTTGATCACGTTTCACATAGCTGACGAAGAGTTGGACCAGGAACGCCACGATGCCGAGCATAATCAGGAAAGCGCCAAAAGCTGCAATGATGAACCAGATCTGTAGCGACGGATCGTCGAACTGGCTGACGCGGCGAGTGACGCCCATCAGGCCAAGCACGTAGAGCGGCATGAAGGCAAAGAAGAAACCGATCTGCCAGAACCAGAAGCTCAGCTTGCCCCAGAAGGGATCGAGCCTGTAGCCGAACGCCTTAGGCCACCAATAGACAATGCCCGCGAGCAGACCGAACAATACACCACCGATAATCACATTGTGGAAATGGGCAACCAGGAACAGCGAATTGTGGAGCACGAAATCCGCGGGAGGAACGGCAAGAAGCACACCTGTCATACCTCCAATCACGAATGTGACCATGAAGCCGATCGTCCAGTACATGGGCAGCTCGTAGCGGATGCGGCCTCGATACATCGTGAACAGCCAGTTGAACATCTTCGCACCGGTCGGGATCGAGATGATCATCGTGGCAATGCCGAAGAAGGCATTGACAGAGGCGCCTGAACCCATCGTGAAGAAGTGGTGTGCCCACACGAGATAGGACAGGATGGTGATGACGACGGTCGCGTAGACCATCGAGGTGTATCCGAACAGGCGCTTGCCGGAGAAAGTCGATACGACTTCCGAGAAAACGCCGAAGGCCGGCAGAACGAGGATGTAGACCTCCGGATGGCCCCAGATCCAGATGAGATTGATATACATCATCGAATTGCCGCCAAGATCATTCGTGAAGAAATTTGTTCCCACGTAACGGTCGAGCGAAAGAAGGGCGAGCGTCGCCGTAAGGATAGGGAACGTCGCGGCGATCAGGATGTTGGAGCAAAGCGAGGTCCATGTGAAAACCGGCATCTTCATGAAGGACATGCCCGGCGCGCGCATCTTCACGATGGTCGCGATGAGGTTGATGCCAGACAAGGTCGTCCCGACACCGGCCACCTGTAGCCCCCAAATATAATAATCGACGCCGACGCCGGGACTGTAGTCCGCGCCGGAGAGCGGCGGATAGGCGAGCCAGCCCGTACGGGCGAATTCCCCAACGAAGAGCGACATCATCACGATGATGGCTCCGCCCACAGTCATCCAGAAAGAGAAGTTGTTGAGGAAGGGGAAGGCGACATCGCGGGCGCCGATCTGCAGCGGCACGACATAATTCATCAGGCCAGTGATCAGCGGCATGGCCACGAAGAAGATCATGATGACGCCATGCGCCGTAAATATCTGGTCGTAGTGGCTCGGCGTCAGATAACCCTCGTTGCCGCTGAAGGCAATCGCCTGCTGGATGCGCATCATGATCGCATCGGCAAATCCCCGTAGCAGCATCACGAGCGCGAGGACCACGTACATGATCCCGATCTTCTTGTGATCCACGCTGGTGAACCACTCCCTCCAAAGGTAGCCCCAGAGCTTGAAGTAGGTGACGGTACCGAGGATCGCGGCGCCGCCGATGGCGACGACGATGAAGGTAACCATGAGGATGGGCTCGTGCAGGAAGGCAAGGGACTCCCATGACAACCTGCCGAAAATGAATTCCATTATGCTGATGTTCGTAGGCATTCGTGTTTCCAGTATCTGTCAACCGATGGTCATGGATTGGAGATGTCATTGGTTGGCGCGAATGAGACACCTTGCGTGCTGTTTTTTGCCGGGACACTACCGTCCATGACCGTGCCGTTTGGCATGACATGGCCAACTGCTGCCTGGCTCGCTTCCGACGCGGTCATGGCGCTTCGGTCGTCAGTGACCGCACTTGCTTCGGAGGCTGATCCTGTTACGGCATCGTCCTGAATTCCGTCGGCCTCGGGTGTCAAAGGCGGATAGAATACATCGAGACCTCTGAGCGGCGCGCGGCGCGTATCGTAGTCGAGCCTCTCCCTGTTCTTCTCGCTTTCGAGACCGCCACCGCCCATCTTGTCGATATGCATCATCTGGTTCATGCACATCGTGCCGGGGGTGGCGCAGAGATTCAGGATCGAATCGTAGAGTCCGCTGTCGACGCTGGCGTAGTAACGCACTGGCTCCTTGATGCTCGGCTTTTCCAGCTTCATATAGCTGTCGCGATTAAGCGTGGTGCCTACCCGCTTCACTTGCGTCACCCAGGTGTCGAAGTCAGCCTGGGTCAAGCCGCGGAACTTGAAGCGCATCTGCGAAAAGCCGCCGCCGCTGTAATTGGCCGAAAGCCCCTCGTAGTCACCAGGAACGTTCATGACCGCATGGAGACGTGTCTGCATGCCCGGCATGGCATAGATCATGCCCGAGAGCGCCGGAACATAAAAAGCGTTCATGACCGATGATGACGTAATCTTGAAGCTGATCGGAACGTCCACCGGCGCTGCGAGTTCGTTGACTGTAGCGATGCCATATTCCGGGTAGAAGAACAGCCACTTCCAGTCGAGCGCCACGACTTCCACGGTCATGGTCTTTGTATCTTCCGTGACCAGCCGTTGCGCATCGATCCGGTCGAGCGGACGATAGGGATCGAGTTTGTGAGTGCTGATCCAGGTGATCGCACCAAGCACGATGATGATGGCCAATGGCGCCGACCAGATCACTACCTCGAGAGCAGTCGAATGGTGCCATTTGGGGTCGTATTTCGCCCTTTTGTTAGACTGGCGATAGTGCCAAGCGAAAAAGAGGGTGAGAAACATCACCGGTACGATGATGAGCAGCATCAATAGCGTCGAGACAACGATAAGATCCGCTTGTTGCCTTGCGATATCGCCTGAAGGCGACATGACGACCATTTTGCAACCGCCCAGCAGGAGCAACAGCGGGACGACAACGGCAAGGCGAACGAACTTCTTGGAGAGAAGCACTTCTGACTCCCTGGAATTAACCTCGGGTCTTTGAATGAAAGAGGTTCCCGGTTGCCCCGGTGGCGTCTGTCCGCAATGGTACACCCGAGGCACGGAGCTGCCGGATGACAGATTCCGGAACAATGGGCGCAATGCGGCGAAGCCGGCTACAAGCGCAAGGCTTGACGGGCTGCCGGGTTATTCGCTTTTTTTACGACTTTGGAGGGTGTGGGATCAGATAGTACTGGTTCTCGAACCGCGGTTGCGCGGGGAGGATGAAGGCAAGCTTCTCGCATGCCTTATGCTCGTTCAAGTCGACATAAGCAGACGGCTGCCAGTTCCGAACATGTTGGTCGGCATCGGAAACGGCCAAAACCTTACTCTCGGGAAAGAGCCTGGTTTCGTTGGCGTTCAGCGCAACCACGATCTGAAGAGAGGAACCATCGATATGCGGCTTCGCAAAAGCATTGCCTGAGACGACCTGGAAAGAGATCATCAACAGAAAAATCACGATCTTCCGGCCGACCGACATCATGTTGCATGTCTGCTCATAGTGATAAAACAAGGCGAGGATTTATCAAAGAAGCCAACTCAAAAAAAGCAGGATATCTCGCGTGCGCCAATTTGTCCGAAACATGTTGCCGGGATCCGGAAACCATTGCTCTACCTTGGATCGCGATTGACCGTTCGATTCTCACGCGGCATGAACACGATCGAGAGCGGGTGTTGTCAGCGCCATAGACAATCGTAACAGTGGGTCCGGACACGTCCTCAAAGCGGTGAGTTCGGGAAGTCGGCGGCGCTACTTGACGCTACCGACGGCGTCGGCACGACCGTCCTGCAGTTTGATCCACTTGCCGGCATCGGCTGAGGACTGACGCTTCAGATATCGGTACTCGGTGTCCGACCAGAGCAGGATCTTGTTGCGCATATTGTCGAGCACGAAATCGCCGCGATCGGTACGAAGGGTCAGCACCGCGTGGCCCTGTCCGCTCGGCTGAACAACGACGGTGATCAGCAAGTTGGAAGGCGAGATCCCGGCCTCGATAAGCTTCTTACGCTTAATCAGAACGTAATCCTCGCAGTCGGCGGCACTTTGCGGGTAGGTCCAGAGTTCTTCAACGCCGTAGATTTCCATGTCCGTCAGTGGCAGATAATCCACGTTCGCGTTATAGTTCACGTTGACGATAGTCTTCCAGTTTTCCTGTGTTAGAGCCATCGGGCCCTTGTCCTCGCCGTTGGGCTGGCATTCTTCGGTATATTTCTTGCAGAATGTATAGTGGCCGATCGGCTGGCTAGTCTTGCCAGCGAGTTCCATCGCCGCGGGAAGGGCCATGGCCTGTGCGGCGACCATGGAGAAAAGAAATGCGAGTGCACTGACCTTGATTGTTTTTGTCATTGTTCTGTCCTCGTTCAATAATGGGACAATGACATTGATACTTTGATCTTGCGCAAAAATTAGAAGAATAATTTAGTTTAAATCAAGGTAGAACATGCACTAAATGAAAATAAAACATCAATCAAATTTAATCAGTATTTGAATTACTTTTGATTCAAATTTTAGGAAAATTCTCGATGTGCTAGACGAAGCCAGCTGACATTTATATAACTGAATTTAAAAAGCTTTTTCCAAATCGGACAACATCGCTATTTCCCAGAAGACAGAGCCCTTGCTCCAAAGGAAGGCAACCCGTCAGCGCATAGGTGGATACCTCACGCTCGGCAGATTTGATGGTCGCTGTGAACGTGAGGCTCCACAGCCAACGATGGACCCCGAATTTTCAATACCTCATCGGCCATGTGCCACATTGAAACGCGATACGTCCGTCGCAAGGTGGTCGCCTAGTTTGCGCCAGGACGTGGTCCGCGGCCCAGCCGGTCGAACAGCCGGGGTCGCCGCCCAGCGCGAGAGATTGCTGCCAGGCGCCGAGGCGGCGACGGCGTCCTGATCGAGAAGCGCTTGGATGACGGCGCCGGCGCCCCTCGTGCGAACCTTTGACGCCGCGGTGCGCAGCGTCCCGGCCCGCCGAGCAATCTCGCCGGCGGTGCGCAGGGCCGATCCTATCCCTTCAACGAGGGCAAGGCAGACGGCCCGGGCAAAGGCAGCTTCCCCCGGACGGACACGCCCCCTGCCCCCAAGCGTCTTGAAGGCCGGCCCATAGCGCTCGGCCATCAGCAGCGGCATGGCACAATCCCATTTCAGCTGCGCCGCGATCAGCAGATCGGCCAGCATCCAGCCGAGCGGTTCGGCATCCGGCCGCACGGCATGTAGGGCCGTGACCGAGTCCGCCGCGGCAAGAGGCGCCGGGCGGCCCGATTGCAGCGCATCGTCGGCATGGTCGACCACCGCGGTGAGCCGATCGTCCCAGGCAAGCCCCAATAGATCGGCAAGCTCGGCCACCGCTTTCGAGGAAAAGGCGGGTTTTCGGGTGGAAAGCCTTTTGGTGGCCAAAAACACCTTTCCGGCCGGGCCGGGATCGTCGCCGGCGGTCGTCAACAAACGGCGTCGCGCAAGGCGGACTCGTCCTCGCTGCGCCCCATCAGCCGGACCGCGACGGCAGCACATTTGAGGGCCTGGCGCGCGCGCCAGCAGCCGGCCCAGACGGGTTCGGAGCGAATGAGATCATCCAGCGATTTCAAGGCGATGCCGGCGGAGAAAGCGGCGGCAAGTTCGTCCGGCTCGCGGCCGCGCGGCAGGGTCCAGCTAGGCAAGGCAGCCGTGAACGTCGGGGCGGAAACGGGCGAATCCATGACCGGCATCCTAGGCCAATTGTGCGGATTATACCAGACTTTTGCGCATTAACCGCACGGCTTGTCTTGCGCACAAAATGATGGATAACGTTGCCTTATCGTTTGTTTTTCTCATTTATAGGGAAAGGCGGCATGTCGCTCGCATTTGACCGCCGGACGGCCCGTTTTTGGCGTCCCTCGGCGTCGAAATTCGCGTTCATTGGGCGGATTGGTTGTGCGCTTGATCAGTGGACAGCAGCGATCCGGTACCTCGCACGCTATCCCGACCGGCATCGACGGCGGTCGCCGCAACTGACCGGGCGCTCGCAGGCGCCCTCTTCCGAAAAATCGCCGATTTCGGCCAGAGAAGCCCGTGCAGCGGCTTTTTGCGTCGGACGATCAACAACTCATACTGGTCATCGAAACGCGCTCCATGGCCCTCTGTGTGACCTGAATTTTTCGTGCTTTCTGTCCGTCTCTGGCGGCGACCGCAGGTCACCCCTTCCTGGAAAGCGCTGCATCGATTAGCCTTGCACGAGTCCCGTCGCGTTTGCGCTGCGGTAGGCGTTGTGCGGCGGTCCACCTTGGGTCCGCCAGGATCTGATTGGCTAAACGCTCATATTCAGCCGAACTGCGCGGCAATGGACCGGTGGCCATTCCATGGGGCGGCGGTGGCGTGGCGCGCATCCGCCGCGATGCTGCGCGACGCGTCAGACGAATGGCGACTTGCGAGTTTGTAGCGACCCCATCCGGGTTGGCACCGAATACATCATTCAGAGCAAGCAGAGTAACGAAGCGCCAGCCTACCGGCAACTGGCCGAGCGGCGCCGCCGCGCCGACGGCATGGCGAACCTCGTAGGGGCATCGCCAGCCTGCTTCGTTTAACCAGAGCGCCAAAGCCGGCCGCGCCGCCGCCGGCTGATCGAGTGGTGCCCAGAGCGTCGCCAGCGCCTGCCCGAGCCGTTCACGCCCGCGACTGTCGCCGTCCACGCTTTGTGCAACCAGCTGCTG
This sequence comes from Shinella zoogloeoides, assembly GCF_022682305.1. Classification (NCBI taxonomy): domain Bacteria; kingdom Pseudomonadati; phylum Pseudomonadota; class Alphaproteobacteria; order Hyphomicrobiales; family Rhizobiaceae; genus Shinella; species Shinella zoogloeoides. Next base: position 59,347 of record NZ_CP093530.1, on the reverse strand, counting down.
GATCGATAGCGCCGTTTCGATCAGAGCCACATCCCGCGGCGGGCCACCCTCCCCTCCCCTATCGATAAGAAGCGCTTCGCACCGGCTGCAGACCGCGCGTGCATGCCCTTCTCGCAGGCGGAACGCAACGGAGAGACGGTGACCACATCCGAGGCAGCGATCGCGAAGAAGATGGCCATGCTTGGGGCAGATGCAGTGCTCGGCGAGCACCCAGTCAGCCCGTAGCCACGAATCGCGATCGGCTGTGTAATCGGCCGCTAAACAGGCAAGGCAGACGGCTGGGGACCCGATCGTTGCTGAAGGCGCCCATTCCGGCCCTCTGCTCACGTACCAGGAATTTGGGCGTTGCGGATGCCGCCGGCTCAAGGATAATCGGAGCAGCCGCCCTGGGTCGACACCGCAGCTCCGGGCCCATTGTCGAACTTGTTCGGAGGCCGGCAGCCGATCATCGACGGACTGAATTGGCGAAAGACTCTCCCCACCATCGGTCATCCAGCCGGCGAGTGCTTGATGCGTAAGACCGTAGCGACAGGCTACTCGTGCAAGCCACGACGATAGCAGTTCGCCACGATAGGGTCGCGGTGCCACGGGTAGACGGCGGGCCGTCATGCACCCACCTGTTGCGGCCTGCGAGACGCGCGTCGTTCGACGGACTGCGTCATCGAAACGAGGGGCAGAACCAGATTGTCGCCGAAGCTCGTCAGGTCGAGCCGCTCCTTCCCCGAACGGATAGCTTCCTCGGCTGCCGTTTCGATCAGCCGGAGAATCCGCGCGGTGACACCACTGGTAAGCACATGGATTCGCTCGCGTACCGCGTCGCTTTCGAGATCGGAGGAAGCGCGCAATGGCAGGATGCGAGTCAGGCTCTTCAACAGAGCCGCAAAGACGTGATCGTTCTTCCATGGCTTGAGATGAAACGCTTCGAAGCGCTCGGCAAGCTGTGCGTCGGTCAGCAATGCCTGCCGCGCCAGATCGGTCCCGGCGCAGACAAGCGGCACCTTTAGGTCGTTGGCGAGAAACCGCAGTGCGTTCAGAAAAATCCGCTGCTGCCGATAGGTGCCAGCCAGCATGCCGTTGACCTCATCGAGCACAATCATCCTGGCGCCGACGGTGCGCAGCAACGAGCGGCAGATATCTTTCTCGCGCGCAAGGGTGCCGCCAATGAGCGCGGGAGCCTCAAGGCTTGCCAGTAATTCCCGATAAAGATCCCGCTCGACCGGCTCCGAGGGCACCTGCGCTACGACGACAGGCCTCTTGGTTACGCCGGTTGCCTGGCAGAACGTGGCCGGATGCGAACGCTGGAATTTGCGAATGATCTTGGTCTTGCCCATGCCAGTGTCGCCATAGACCAGAAGGCAAGGCATGCGGTCCCGCGGCGGATAGGCGAGCAACGCGTTCAGACGGGCAATTGCGGCTTCAGCCTGATCGAAGCCGATCCAGCGGTCTGCCTTGATCCAGGCAATGCGCTCATCGTCGGACAGCGCGGCGTAGCGGCGGTAGCGGTCGTCAAGATGTTCGTAGGTCCCCTCCTCTCTCACGACCACTCCTCGACGGGAAAGATCGGCACCTTACTCCAATCGATCGGCCGGTCGTCATCAGCTTGCAGCGGCTCGGCGGCAGCAGGCGATCTGTTTGGCGTGGCAGCATCAAGCGCGCGGCTGCGTTTCTCCGCCAGCTGACGCGCTGCTTTAGTGCGCCGGACCGCGTCATCAACCAACGCGCGCTGCGCCTCGATCGTCTCGAAGATCAGTTGCTCGTCGACAAGCGCCAGGCCGCGCTCACGCAAAGCTGCCCGGGCACGCCGGTGCTCGCCGAGCGTGATCGGCGGGCGCCGCAAATCGGCAAAGCGGATCGGCCATTGCGCACCGTTGGGACCCCGCACGAAAATCGTCGAGAGGTCTCGCGGATCGTAGGAAACACGCAGCGACCGATCAAGCCGGCCAGCCCAGATGCTCAGCACGTCATCCCAATAACGGAAACCGAACAGGTGAATGCCGTCTCGTCGCACCAGCCGGTCGACGCTCGGCAGGAAATCGATCATGAAGCCAGCAAGATCCTGGGGCTGCCGGACAGGCCGGACACGCCTCGCCACAGCTTCACACCACGCCGAAAGCGGCGGAATCCCCAAGGCCCCATGCCGATCGGCGTGATAACGGGTAATCTCGAGTGCTAACCAGCGCTCCAGTTCATCCAGCGTCATCGCCGCCCTCGCGGCTGAATCGTAGTCGCCCCGCTCGTCGATGTCGCTGAAGGTCGTGCCCGGCAGAAGATGAATGGCGCCCATCATGGTGCCGATCAGCCGTTCGATATGGCCGCCATAGTGCGGTGTGGCGGCCGGGCGGTGGATGAGCTCTATGCCATACTCTTGGGCGCCGCGCTTCAGCGTGCGGGAACGGAATTCCTTGGCGTTGTCGAGATGGATCGCATCGGGAAACCCGGAGACCGGCCACTCGGCGCTGATGCCCAGCCCGGCAAGCCATGCCTCTTTTGGCTGCACGCAATGCTGGATCGCGAGCGCGACGGAAATCGTCGACGGTGCCTCGAGCGTCAGGTAGAAACCCGCGATCATGCGGCTTGCGACGTCGATGGCGAGCGTCAGCCACGGCCTCTGGAGCGGCTTTCTATATTGACGATCGACGACGATGATATCAGCCAGCGTATGGTCGATCTGGACAACGCCGAAAACGCACTCGGCCTCGTATTGCCCGGGAACAGGCCGGAAGCGGTCACGGGCTGCTTTCGGGCCATGCCTCGCCCCGGTAAGTTCGGCTGGCTCCAGGGCAGCAACGCGCGCCTTCACGGCGTGCCAGGACGGCGCCCGCACGCCACGCACGCGGCAAAGCCTGCGAATCTCCTTGAGCAACTGGTTGATGCTCGGCTTCTGACGCGTCTCGTAGAAATCCCGTACCGCCTCGGCAATCACGGCTTCGGTCTCGTCCGGAAGCCGCCGACTGCCGCGTCGCGTTCCTGCCGGCTGCGGCAGCAGTGAACTCGTAACCGGATCCTCGCGATACGCCCTGAGCAGTTCATACAGCCGGGTGCGCCGAAGTCCGAGCTCACGGCATGCGCGGAGGAAATCAGAACGGCTGGGGTGCGCGAGAGACACCAGCCTTCGGATCACAGTCTCTCTTGCAACTGCCTCGCTCCAGACAGCGTCATCGACAATATTCCTGTCAGGCACATGAACCACAGCTACCTCGCTGCAAAGTTCGTCCGGCTGAATACTACGAAAATTCCGCTGATTCGGCTAGAATCCGTCCATAAACCTCGGGCCTGATTCGGACATATCAGTCAGTTACTGTCCGTTGATTAAATGCGGAGGACACGGCATGTCGCTCGTGTTTTATCGCCGGTTGTCAGCAGACCGGAAATCGTGGGATTCGCCGCCTTTTCGAGTCGGTTTTCACGGGACTACGCGCAGAGTTCCTGGGCCTGTTTCCACTAAGCTATTGTATTTATTGTGGCCGTTACGTCGACCGGATGTAACGTTGGTTTGTCACGTAGTCCCACGATTTCCGGTCCGAATTCACGTAGTCTCATGATTTCCGCTCCAACCGGTGGTCGGAAGGCGATTAAATCCAGCATTCACCACGCTTGGCGCTGTCCATCGTGCTCTCCGGACCAAAACAGCCTGTTTTGCAGTGTTTCGGCCACAGAAGGCCAAGGACGCGTTTTCCCGCGTTTTCCGACCGCTGGATCATCGCAGCCCCGGAAATCCACTCCACGGCCTTCTGTGAAGGTCGATAAAACTCACAGCCGCGGCCAGAAATGGACCGTCGAGCGCCTGCGCCGATCGGTGCGCCGCCTGGTGCACGAGGGCCTCGCCGAGCCCGAGCTTGTTCAGCGCGCCCCGCGGCGGCCGCCCGAGATCGATTGGTGAGGCTCGTTGCCGGTATTGCGACCGCCGACCCGCATCTCAGCCTGCGGGCGATCGCGGCGCAACTCGAGGCGATGCGCGAACGGGCCCCGCGTGGCGGCTGGAAATGGGCGGCTTCGTCGGTCAAGCATCTGCTTGATCGCGCCCGGGATCTCGGGCTGAAGGTGCACGAACCCGCGAACGGTTGACGCGGGGACTGGTCGCTGCTCTTGCGCCCTCCCCTCGCCTGCGGGTGCAAGGCGCGCGGCGATCGACAGCGCTGCGGATTGCAGTCGGCCACCGGTCGATCAGCGCCGTGACTTTCTTTCGGCCGAACTCGTCGGAAGCTTCCAAGATGCGAACGATGGCGTCGGCCGGATCCTGCAGGACGCGGGCAACGCCGATCGCAAGCCCGTACCGCTCCGCCCCTGACGTGTCCGGCAAATCGCTGATGGCTGAAGGCAGTTGCTGCTCATAGATCGGCACAGCGACCCGGAATTCCGGCACCACGACCGTCAAGGCAGGGCGTCGGAAGCGCTGCGATCGGATGGATGGCTCGTGCTGACACGAGAATGGCAAGCCGGCCAGTTCCCACGGCGCCGCAGGCGACGCTTCGCGCACCGGCGACAGCAGCAACGATAAAATCGCGCTGACGGACAGTGTGTCGGAATCCCCTCCCATTGCCCAGCGATGGAGGATTTGCGCACCCTGACGGGCGATCCAATAGTCGCCCAGAGCACTGGCGCCGCGTGTGTTGCAGCTGACAAGCGGTTGACGATGTCGCTCGCACCAGAAGGAAAAAGCGAACGCCCAGGATCTGAGACGTTGCGGTCGTTGCATGCCGCGCGAGCAGCCCGGGCAAAATGCCTGGGAATCCAAGAGAAGGAGGTCGCGATAGCGCGCCGGCGCGTCATGGAAGGTCATGGCGAGCAGGCGTTGGACCGAACTGCTCGTTGCGGCGGCGATGCGCTTGAGGTCGTTCTGCACGGGTTCCCTCTCGAGCTGCAGCGCGGGCCGAACCCAGCCGACATGCCTTTGCAGCCCTTCCCGGGAAACCAGATAGACATCGGCGATCCGCTCGAGCCAGGAACTCAGCCGTTCGTCCGGAAAGGGCGGCGGCACGATCGGCAGCGGCGCCCTCCCCTCCCCCATCACGGCTCAGGCCGCAGCGAAGGTCGTCGGCGCGGCAACGCGGTGATCGAGGATCGCGGTCGGCGTGATCCGTTCGGTTCCGGTGAGAATGGCGTCCGTGGCGAGATCAATCACCATCCGGAAGATCGAGGCCGTGATGCCGCCATTGATCTCCACGAGCCGTTTGAGTGCGCTATCCGTCAGCTCGGACGGGAAACGCAGCGGCAACGAGCATAGCAGCCCGCCAATCAGCCCGTGAAAGTCGTCGTCGTGCCGCCACGGTGGCAGACCGTAGGGCTCGAAGCGGCTGTTGAGGTGGGCGTCGCCCCGGATCGCATCGCGCGCCTCGTGCGAGCCGAGGCAGATCAGTGGGATCCGCAACTCGTTGCCGAGGAAGCGCAGCAGATTGAGCATCCGGCGCTGCTCGCGGTAGGTGCCGGCGATCAGATTCTGGACCTCGTCGATAACCAGCATGCGCGGCGCGATTTCCTGCAGCAGTCGCAGTGCCTGCGTTTCGAGCTGCCCAAGCGTAGCGCGCGTCGGCGGCGGCGCGCCGATTACCGAAAGCAGGCGGTGATAAAAACGTCCCTCGTCCGGTGAGGCGACCATCTGCACGGCGATGACAGGCCGGTGATGGATGCCGATGGTCTCGTCGAAGCGCGGCGGATGAGCCCGTACGAACTTCTCGATGATCATTGTCTTGCCCATGCCCGACGCGCCGAAGATCAGCAGATTGGGCATGCGCGCGCGTTTGGGAAACAAGAGCAGTTCCTCGAGCTTGTCGAGCGCCTGTCGGGCACGCGGATAATTAACCCACCGATCCACCCGGATATGCTCGATACGCTCGCGCTCGGGCAGGTCGACATGGGCCCGAACGGCGGGATCGAGGTGCGCATAGGCCGTCATTCCCATACCTCCACTGGAAAATGTGGCAAGGCGATCACCGGTTCGTCCGCCGGCGCGCTGGCCGGCAGCGCCGGCTTTGCCAACAGATGCGCCCGCCGCGCGCGCAGTCGGCGCGTTTGCAAAGTCTCCCGCGTCGCATGGTCGACCAAGGCACGTTGCGCGGCGATCGTCTGGAAGATCGTCTCCTCGTCGATTTCGCTGCGGCCGCGGGCTCGCTGCACGCGCAACGCCGCCTTCTGTTCCCACAGCGTGATGGCGGGACGTCCGGGATTGCGCGTCGGCGCCATCAGATAGTTTCCATCCAACTTGACGAACACCTGGTGCAGATCCCTCGGGTCATATTTGACCAGAACCTTGTCGTCGCACCGGCCGATCCAGGGCGCGAAACCATCCGACCAATAGCAGATGTTGTGGATGTGGATGCCGGTCCGCCGCAGCACTCGCGGCTCGAACGGCAGAAAATCGATCAGAAAGGCAAGCGGATCACGCACCTGCCGCACAGGCCGCGCCGATACGGCTTCGTTCCAGGCCGCCACCGGCGGGCGGCCGATGCCGCGATGCAGGTCGGTATGGTAGGCGATGATCTCCAGCGCCAGCCAGGCCTCGAGCTCACGCATCGTCATCACGGCCCGCACCTCGGGATCGTAGTCGCCCCGCTCCAGCACGTTGGAGAAGTGCGTGCCGGGCAGCAGATGCACCGCCCCCATCATCGTGCCAATCAGGCGTTCGACATGGCCGCCAAATCGGGGCGTTCCTGGCGGCCGATAAGAGACGACGATGTTGTGGTCGTCGCAGCCCCGCTTGAACGCACGGGCGTGGAATTCGGCGCCGTTGTCGACATGGATACACTCGGGCAAGCCGCTCGCTGGCCATTTGAGCGGAATTCCACGATCCTGAAGCCAGCGTGTCTTATCAATGATCGCATGCGTCAGGCATAGCGCCACCGAGGTCACCGAAGGTGCCTCCAGGGAGAGGTAGAACCCCAGCACCATGCGCGTGCAGACATCGATGGCAATCGTCAGAATAGGTCGGCCGATCGGCTGTCGTTCAATCGGATCGACCACCGTCACATCGACCTTGGTATGGTCGATCTGGACGATCTGCAGTGGATGCTGCGCGGAAAACTCGCCAGGCAGGGCCAGGAATTGCGCCTCTGTCCGCGCCTTTCCTTCACGCCGACGCATCAGCGCTTCCGCATCGTAGGTCTTAAGATAGGCCTTCAACCGTCTGATCGCTGGCGGCGTCAAACCGCTATGCCGACACTCGGCGACGATGCGCTTCCACAGCCGCGTCAGGCTCGGCCGTTCCGGCGTGGCATAGAACGTCCGGATGGCTTCATCGACCAGCACCTTCAGTTCCGGTTCGAAAGCATCGATCCCCGGTCGCCGACCCGGCTTGCGTTCGATCAGGACCGCGATCCGCTCGTCTTCCCGGAAACTCTTCAACCAGCGAAATAGCGTCGTCCGGCCGACTCCCAACTCAGCCATCGCGTCGGCGATTTCGTCTCGGCTCGGTCGTTGCGGCAAGCGGCGTAGCACAGCGGCTCGTGCAAGCGCCGTCTGCCATTCCCGCTCATTGGCCTCGTTGCGATCCATAGCTATACTACGAGAAGGTTGCGAACGTAGTCCCACTATTTCCGAATCAGGATTGTAACGTAGTCCCACGAAAAGTGAATCCGTCTCGCAAAACTGAATCGTTTATGCTATTGAAAACATTGAATGTGCTGTTCCATCAAAACCGGTCAACTGACATCCGGAAAGCTCTGCTCCGCCGCACAGCACGCCGGCGGCCGACGGCATTTCCACCGCCGTCGCCGCAACACCCACCTCCCCTCTTCCGGCGAGCGCCGGCCTGCCGGCCCAGCTGCAGGATCTCACCGACCGCGCCCGCGGCTACGTCGAGGCCGCCAGCTCCGCCAACACGCGCAAAGCCTATGCGTCCGACTGGAAGCATTTTACCGCCTGGTGCCGGCGGCAGAGCCTGTCGCCTCTCCCCCCGGAATCGCAGGTCGTCGGGCTCTACATCACGGCCTGTGCTTCCGGGACGGCTGAGCGTGGGATGAAAGCGAACACAGTCTCGACTATTGAGCGGCGCCTTGCCGCCATCGGCTGGAACTATGCCCAGCGCGGCGCGCAAAAACTCGATCGCAAGGATCGCGCTATCGCCACCGTCATGGCCGGCATTCGCAACAAACACGCCACCCCGCCGCGCCAGAAAGAAGCGATCCTGCCGGAAGACCTGATCGCCATGCTCGAGACACTCGAGAGGAGAACCCTGCGTGGCATGCGCGATCGGGCGATGCTGCTCCTCGGCTTTGCCGGCGGCCTGCGCCGTTCGGAAATCACCGGACTCGACCTTGGGCGCGACCAGACGGACGACGGGCGCGGTTGGGTCGAAATCTTCGACAAAGGCGCGCTGCTGACGTTGCGTGGCAAGACAGGCTGGCGCGAAGTCGAGATCGGCCGCGGCTCTTCCGACGCGACCTGCCCCGTCGCCGCTTTAGAGGCCTGGGTAAAATTCGCGAGGCTCGCGAAAGGCCCCCTCTTCCGCCGCGTAACCGGGAAAGGCAAGGATGTCGGGCCGGACCGTCTGAACGACCAGGAGGTGGCACGCCTCGTCAAGAAAACCGCGCTGGCTGCTGGCGTGCGCGGCGATCTCTCCGAGGCTGAGCGCGGCCAGATGTTTGCCGGCCATTCGCTGCGCGCCGGCCTCGCCTCCTCGGCGGAGGTCGACGAGCGCCACGTGCAAAAACAGCTCGGCCATGCCTCGGCAGAAATGACCCGCCGCTACCAGCGCCGGCGCGACCGGTTCCGCGTCAACCTCACCAAGGCCGCGGGGCTCTGACAAGCCCTTTCCCTCCTCGGCGTGAAACTGTTAGGTCAAGTTTTGTCGTCGTTTTTTCACTTAGCGGCTCAATTGAAATCGGGACGCAAAAACCACAATCGGTCAGCTGTCAGTAGACCAATCGCGCTCGTATCGTTCCGGGAATTTCGCGTAAGGCCTGTAGGATGTCGTCGGCCTTTGCACAAATTCCTTCCGCCTCGATCACCACGTAGCCCGTGTCGCCATGGGTCTGAAGGAACTCAGCGACGATGTTCAGCCCCCGTGACGAGAAGATTTCGTTGAGCTGGATGAGCATGCCGGGGCGGTTTTCATGCACGTGAATGAAACGCGTGCCGTTCGGGCGCTCGGGCAGTTGTACCTGCGGAAAGTTGACGGCGCCCATCGTTGAGCCGATGTCGGAGTATTCGACCAGCTTCCTCGAAACCTCCCCGCCAATACGCTCTTGGGCTTCCTCAGTGGAGCCGCCGATATGCGGCGTCAGAATGACATTGCTCAAGCCTTGCAACGGCGTCTCGAAACGCTCGTTGTTCGATGCCGGCTCCTTAGGGAACACGTCCACGGCGGCACCCGCGAGATGGCCGTCTTTCAGGACTTTCGTAAGCGCATCGAGGTCAACCACCGTGCCGCGAGAATTGTTGATGAAGATGGCGCCCTTCTTCATACGGCGCAGTTCCGTTTCAGTGATCATATTATGCGTCGAGGGCGTTTCGGGAACGTGCATCGTCACATAGTCAGAGATTTCGAGAAGGTCGCCCAGCGAAGCCATCGACTCCGAGTTGCCGCGACGAAGCCGATCGGATAGATCGAAGTAGCGCACGACCATGCCCATGCTTTCGGCAAGCGCGCTGAGCTGCGATCCGATATTGCCGTAACCGACAATGCCGAGCGTTTTGCCGCGGACCTCCCGGCTGCCGACAGCGGACTTCTCCCACCCTCCTTGATGCGCGGAAGCCGAGCGCGGAAAAATCTGCCGGGTCAGCATAATAATCTCGCCGATCACAAGCTCGGCCACCGATCGCGTGTTCGAATACGGTGCATTGAACACCGGGATGCCGCGCCGCCGCGCTGCATCCAGATCGACCTGGTTCGTACCGACGGAAAAACAGCCAATCGCGATCAACTTCTTCGCGGATTCGAGGATCTCGTCCGTCAGCTGAGTGCGGGAGCGAATGCCGATGATGTGGGCGTCGGCGATGTGGCTCTTAAGATCCTTGTCGTCGAGCGCCTTCGGCAAGTGAATGAGATTGGTGTAGCCGGAGGAAGAAAAGTAGTCCACGGCGGTCTGGCTAATGCCTTCCAGCAGAAGCACGGAAATTCGGTCGCGTGGAAGTGAAAGTTCGCGGGTCATAAATGTTGCTCCGATTTCCGAAAGACCGATGTGGCATCGACGCTTATGAATTGTTTAAGCGCCCTGGCAGCCTAATATCAACACTTGGATACCGCGAACAGATCTCCGTCATCGCCCACATACTGAAAGCGATTGAACGGCAGAGCGCCTCCGCAGCGGACGCCGCTCGGCGAGACAAAATAGTCGCTCTCCTCCGTCAGGAACCTGCTCGGTAGCGCGGAAAAATGGTCTGTTCGAAACGCTACAGGGCCGTGACCGCAGGGTGAAACGCACACCAGCCAGTATGCTGAGAACAGAAAAGCCTGCCGCGGGAGGAGGTGCGGCAGGCTTTCCAAACTGTGATCGGCAACTGGGAGGAGGAGCGCCGCCGATCCGGTGCGAGCGATCAAGGGAGGAGAAGATCACTCGCTATATGAAGTTCGTGGGAGGAGGTACGAACGTCATGCAGACAATATGGTCCCGTCCGGCTTCGCCGAGAAGCCCGGATGGCTGCATGACAGCGTTGCAGGCCGCGTACGTCAATCGAAGTGCCCCACTGTCGGCCGGAACATAGTCGCTTGAATGCGTCCATCGCTCTCTTCGATCGCACATTCCTCAGAAGAGAAAGGCCGGGATACACTGGGCCACAGACCGTACCTTCCCACCCGCTATGCAGACCGTCGCTCGTCGCCGGCGCCGCTTCGCATTAGGGCCATGATCATCGGCCCGAGCGAGAATTCGCCCCGTTCGGCTCGTCTGGTGAGATCCCGTAGATAGCCACCGGGTGAATTGATGTGTCCTTCCCTTTCAAGGATGCAGGCAACCGCTGTCGCGGCGTTTTCCGCCCCCATCGTGTCGCACGCATCCTGATAGGCCGATGGGCTGATGCCGAGCATCGTTCTCACGACAACGGCGGCGCTCATTAGATCCCGCCAGCCGGAAATCGCTCCTCCTTGCGGCACATAGGCGGTGATTTCCGGGCAAGCACGCAGGATCATAGTCAACGGGAGCGATCCCATCGGCTTGACAATCCGTTTCGGTTCTTTCTCCAACGGCGCCCCCTGCTCTTTTCGAGAGCGAGGTTCAAGTTCACTAAGGGATTCGGGATTTGAATTCTGTATGTGGCATCCGATTTGGACAGCATTGCTATCCATTTTTTCTGCTTTTTGTTGCATATTCAGGATGTTGAGCACTTCATCGCGCAGAAGGCCCATTTCTACGAGGATCGCATCGACTTCAGTACGGCTTGGAGAGCGCGGAATCCGTCCGACAAGTGCGACAAACATAGCCTCAATCGTTTCCCAATCCCCATCCGCGCCCTCCTCGACCGCGGCCGTAATCAGCTTGCGAACATCCCTGCGGCAAATCGTAAGGGCTTCCTTCGCCCGCTTGAGCAACCGGCGTTCCTCTACGACCTGCTGGGCAAGAATCGCGAATTCCTCGACACGAGCCAGGAGTGGCGCGAGGCTGAAGCCATACGCTTGCTCGATCTCTCCGCCCTTCGCGCGGTGAGCGTACCGCTTACCGTTCGGACTATCGCGCCGGAAGATGATCCCTGCGTCGACAAGAACTGCCAGATGACGGCGCAACGTGGTGCCGGCAATGCCGTGGGCTCGATGGGAGAGCTGCTCGTTAGAGGGGAAGACCACCAGGCCGTGCTCCTCCGAAAGGTCGCTTTTGGGGTAGAAGCTCAAAAGCGCGTCCAGAACGGTGATCGCGCGATCCTGAAGGCCGAGTAGTCCGCGTGCCTCGCTCACGTCGCGGAACACCTTCCACTTGTCGATGGACTTGCCTGCCTTGATATCAGCCGCTTGAACCTGCCGATTCACGAGCGCAATCGACATCCGCCGCGGCCCAAAGGGCGCGGTTACATTTCCGACTTGCATTTTCCTTCACCTTTCAAAAGGCAAAAGACGTCCGCTCACCAAAACGGTGCCAAAATGTCCTCACCAGACTCTTGACGGGGATTCTCGGAAATGCGATTCTCTGGGTGCTAACTCGAGAAGGGCTTCCGGAATGTTTCGGGGGCCTTTTTCTTTTGCGGTTTCGAATCTCTCCTACGTTTCGCTACGCTCCTGGAACTCCCTGTAAAGACGCTCCAGATTGTCCGAAAGGTATGCTCCAAATCCGGAAGCATCCTTTGATTTCACGGCGATCGTAAACGACCGACCAGCATCTTTCGTAGCGACCTTCACCGCGTTTTCCGCCAATGCCCAGGTCCGCTCTGTCGGCCGGCTGGATGCCGGCTTCTTCTGCTTTTTTTTCGACAGTGCGTCCACGACTGCGGAGAATCGCTCTTCGATCGGCACATCGTCGAGCAGCCCTTCTCCAATCAAGGAAACAGCTTCGGCCGCCTTGGTAGGATGAAGAACGATCTTCTTGAGGTGTTCCCAGCGATCTCGGCCAATACCTCGTGCGGCGCCGATTGCCTCAAGAACTTCCCCAGGAATTTGTTCTGCTACAGCGAGCATGCGCGACAGAAGGGTGTCGTCGACCGTCAGGGCTGTTTTGATGTCTTCTTTTGAAATGCCTGCGGTCTGAAGCGTCTTCGCGAAAAGAGACTTCTCGATGAACGTCAGCCCGGCGCGTGCCGTGTTCTCTTGCCCTTGGGAGATAACGTAGTTGATCTCCTCCAACGGCTTAATTATCGCCCTTACGGTCGTCCCAAGTTCCTTCGCAACCTTCGTTCGACGGTGTCCAAAGACGATGATGTGTCGACCTTCGACTTCGGGGTTTGGCCTAACGAGAATTGGGGACGACTGGCCAGCCCTTTTGATCGCGTTCCGGAGCGCCTGATACTGCTCATCATCTTCGCCAATACGATCGCGAAACGGTGACGGATCAAGCGAGTCCGGATCGAGCTGGACGATGGATTCTCCCTCGAGGAAGCGGATCGAGTTCTCAGCCATCTCGTCGAGTGACTGCATCATAGACCGCGATGCACCGCGCCGCGCATATTCTGCTCGCGCTTCAGATGGTGCAGCGACCGATGCCTCTTCAGGGCGCATGCCGCCAATATTGGAGAGGAGATGCTTTCTAGCCATCGCTTTTCCTCAAATCTCTCATCATCTTGCTGTTTTTTATGTCTTTTTTTGCATTCTGCACGGCTGTCAAATCCAAGCCTACTTCCGCCCCCACGCCTGATGTACCAAAGAAGTGATCTCGCTATTCACCGCGTTCAACGACTCTATGGCGCGGTCATAGGTCGAACGAATGAACTGGTTCCGGTCCACCTCGTAGAGCGTCTGTTTCGTGATCCCGGCATCGGAAACCGCCGTAGACTTGAGCATTTGATTGCTGAGCATTCGTCGATTGAACATCGCTTGCATGAAGCCAACCATCTGGGCTTGAGGCCCATCAGTCGGCTCATACCGTGTGACGAGATATCTGAACCATTTAAGGCGCACCTTTGCCCCAGCGCTCTTGATGGACTGGAGTATCCCCCCAAGCATCAGCAAGAACTGGCTCATCGACATGATGTCCAACATCTGCGGATGCACTGTGATCAGAACCGACGTCGACGCAGTAAGCGCCGTCAGCGTGAGATAGCCGAGTTGCGGAGGGCAATCGATCACCACGACGTCGTACTTGTCGTCTACTTCTTTCAGCGCCTGACTAATGCGCGTGAAGAACATCCTGCCTTCAGGAGAATTCTTGTTCGATGCGGCTAACGGTGTTTCGTACTCGTATTCCTGCAGCTCAAGATTGGCCGGGACAATGTCCAGACCCGGAAAATTCGTGCTTTGGATAATCTCTGTGATCGAGCGGCGCTGCTTGTCGTAGCGGAGCGCCTCGAACAAGGACGGGTTCTTGTCCAACTCGGGCTGAATACCATGCAGAGCCGTGAGGGAAGCCTGGGGGTCGAGATCAATTGCAAGGACACGATGCCCCGTCAAAGCAAGGTATTGGGCCAGATGGGCAGTCGTCGTTGTCTTCCCACTACCCCCCTTGAAATTCACAACAGAGATGACCTGGAGACCCTCACCCTTGCGTCGATGGGGAACGTACTTCTTGAAGTCGCTGCGACCATACTTATCCAGAAACTGCCGAAGCTCGAGCATCTGCTCAGCTGTGTATGAACGCCGGCCCGATGAAGAGACTTGAGGCTGCGGCCCCTTTCCGTCAAGGTGCAACTTCTTGATATGGTTCTGGGTCACACCAAGGAACTCGGCGACCTCGGACAAAGAGAAAAGGCGGAGCCCCTTCTCGGCATTCGGTGGATACTGTTCGAGGCGCAGCATGTTGAGCTTGTCTGAGATGAGTTCCCCTTGTTCGAGAATCTCCTCATCAAAATCCAAGTCCAAGTCCGCTGCCAAGGTACGCTCAGTTTCCACTCGTGCCACCACTTTTTGAGAATAACGCTTTTCTCACCACGAATGCCGAGAAAGCGTGATTAGTATGGGCGATTCTCCAGTGGCCGCAAGGCGTTTTTGGTTAACGAAAGGTTAACGCCAAATGCCAGAAATTGTCGGCTAAATAAATTTCACAAGCGAATATAGTCACTTAAGGGACAACCACGCGACGGCACGCCGACGCGCTACTAACACTTTTGTTAGTAAAAATAGCTGAAAAAGGTGACCCAGCACCTGCCGATGCCCATCTCGGCACCAGAATCACCACTAACACTTCTGCGAGTAGATCTCCGCGCCGATTGGCAGCAAACCACCCTGCGTCTCAAACGCCAGGGAGATTTGTTCGATGCGAGTCACTGCTATTGCGAAGGCCCGAACCGCCTCAGAAATGAAGATCCTCGACGACATGCACCGTCTCAGGGCGCGCATTTTCCAGGGTCGCCTGTCCTGGAATGTCCGCTGCACCGACGGCCGCGAGTATGACGAGTTCGATGATCTGGCGCCGACCTACATCATCGCGCTCTCCAACCGCGATGCGGTCATAGGCTGCGCGCGTCTCCTGCCCGCGGTCGGAACGACGATGCTTGGTGCCGTCTTTCCGCAGCTTCTCAGGCGCGGCCAGCTCCCCGCTCATCCCCGGATGATCGAAAGTTCCCGGTTCTGCGTCGACACCGCATGCGAGGAGGGGAGGGCCGACGGTTCTCTGCATGGCGCGACGCTCACCATGTTCGCCGGCATCGTCGAGTGGTGCCTGACGAATGGCTACAACGAGATCGCGACCGCGACGGACGTGCGCTTCGAGCGCATCCTGAAACGTGCTGGCTGGCCGATGCAGCGTCTCGGCGATCCGAGCATGATCAACGAGACGCGCAGCGTCGCCGGGATCCTCCCCGCCGATGCCGCGAGCTTCAAGCGTTTGCGCCCTGCCGGTTATCACTCGGCGATCCCCACCCTCGGTAAGAAGGCGGCTTGAGCGATGACGTCCCATCACCACCACTCGCTTCCCCGCCTGATCTCCAAGCTGGAAAACGCGCTCGGCGACCATCTCTGCATCGCTCTCGATGATCCGAGTGTCGTCGAAATCATGCTCAACCCGGATGGAAAGCTCTTCATCGAGCGCCTCGGCCACGGCATCGCCGCCGCCGGCGAGATGACGCGCGCTGCCGCCGAGACGGTCATCGGGAGTGTTGCGCATGTCCTGAAATCGGAAGTGGACGAGGACAACCCTATTGTCTCGGGCGAGCTTCCCATCGGTGGGCACCGTTTCGAGGGGCTATTGCCGCCGGTGGTGGTGGGACCATCCTTCACCATCCGCCGGCGCGCATCGCAGCTCATCCCACTGGATGACTACATCCGGTCGAAGACCATGACGCCGATGCAGGCGTCGGTGATCCGGAATGCCGTCGAGTCGAAGCTCAACATCGTGGTGGCGGGCGGAACCGGCTCGGGCAAGACGACGCTGACGAACGCGATCCTTGCGGAGATCGTCGAGCATGCGCCCGAAGATCGGCTCGTCATTCTCGAAGACACGGCCGAGATTCAATGCGCGGCGGTGAACGCCGTGTGCCTGCACACCAGCGATACCGTCGATATGTCGCGTTTGCTGAAGAGCACAATGCGCCTCCGACCGGATCGCATCATCGTCGGCGAGGTGCGTGACGGCGCGGCGCTGACATTGCTGAAGGCGTGGAACACCGGACATCCGGGCGGCATCGCCACGATACACGCTAATTCGGCGCGTTCGGCGCTGCAACGCCTGGAGCAGCTCACGGCCGAAGCCAGCCAGCAGCCGATGCAAGCCGTCATCGGCGATGCGGTCGACCTCATCATCTTCATCGAGCGCGTCCCGAAAGGCAGGCGCGTGACGGAAATCCTTCATGTCAGCCGCTTCGCCGGCGGCCAATACCACACCGAACCATATGCAGAGGAAGAGCGCGATGCAGCGTAACCGGAACCCCTTTACCCTTGGCTGCTTCATCGCAATCGGCGCGATGGTGCTCGCTACGCCGGCACTTGCCGGCTCCGGCGGCGGTGGCCTGCCCTGGGAGGGACCGCTCGAACAGATTCAGGAATCGATCACTGGACCTGTCGCCGGCTATATCGCTCTCGCCGCGGTCGCCATCGCCGGAGGTATGCTGATCTTCGGCGGCGAGTTGAACGATTTCGCGCGGCGGCTGGTGTACGTCGTCCTCGTTGCCGGCCTTCTTCTCGGGGCGACACAGATCGTCGGCCTGTTCGGAGCGACCGGCGCCTCGATCGGACCAATCGAGGCTTGTTTGGACGTGAGCCCGGTTTCCGGAGGAGGGGAGGGGGCTCATGGCTGAGTCCTTTTCCGGCCTGCAGCGCAATCGCATTCATCGCGCCCTGTCCCGGCCGAACCTTCTGATGGGTGCGGACCGGGAGCTGGTGCTGATCACCGGGCTCGCGGCCGTCATCCTGATTTTCGTCGTCCTGACGGTCTATTCGGCGCTGTTCGGCATCGCCGTCTGGGTCGTCATCGTCGGAATCCTGCGCATGATGGCCAAGGCTGACCCGATGATGCGGAAGGTCTATATCCGCCATGTCTCCTACAGGCACACCTACAAGGCGACGACCTCGCCCTGGCGCCGGTACTAGGGAGGAGATGATGGTTGCTCTCCGCCGCTTCCGCGCCACCGGCCCATCCTTCGCGGATCTCGTTCCCTACGCCGGCCTAGTCGACAATGGGGTGCTCCTCCTGAAGGATGGCAGCCTCATGGCCGGCTGGTACTTTGCAGGTCCGGACGCCGAAAGCGCGACGGATCTCGAACGCAACGAGCTGTCGCGCCAGATCAACGCCATCCTGTCGCGGCTCGGCACGGGTTGGATGATCCAGGTCGAGGCCGTTCGCATCCCGACCGTCGACTACCCGTCACAGACCCGCTGCTTCTTCCCGGACCCAGTCACCCGCGCCATCGATGCAGAACGCCGCGCGCATTTCGAGCGGGAGCAAGGGCATTTCGAGAGCCGCCATGCACTCGTGCTGACTTATCGTCCGCTCGAATCGAAGAAGAGCGCGCTTAGCAAATACGTCTATTCGGATGAAGAGAGCCGCAAGAAATCCTATGCGGACACGGTCCTCTTCATCTTCAAGAACGCGATTCGGGAGATCGAGCAATATCTCGGCAACACTCTTTCGATCCGGCGCATGGAGACGCGCGAGACCGTCGAGCGGGGAGGGGAGCGCGTCGCGCGATATGACGAGTTGCTCCAGTTCGTGCGCTTCTGCATCACCGGCGAGAACCATCCGATCCGTCTACCGGATGTGCCGATGTATCTCGACTGGATCGCAACGGCCGAACTTCAACACGGCCTGACCCCGAAAGTCGAAAACACATTCCTCGGCGTCGTCGCGATCGACGGCCTGCCGGCCGAGAGCTGGCCGGGCATCCTCAACAGCCTTGACCTGATGCCGCTGACCTATCGCTGGTCGTCGCGTTTCATTTTCCTCGATGCAGAGGAGGCGCGCCAAAAGCTCGAGCGGACCAGGAAGAAGTGGCAGCAGAAGGTCCGTCCGTTCTTCGACCAGCTATTTCAGACGCAAAGCCGGTCAGTCGACCAGGATGCGCTGACCATGGTGGCCGAGACCGAGGACGCGATCGCACAGGCATCGTCCCAGCTGGTCGCCTATGGCTACTATACGCCGGTCGTGATCCTCTTCGATCATGACCGCGAAGCGCTTCAGGAGAAGGCCGAAGCGATCCGCCGTCTCGTGCAGGCCGAGGGCTTCGGCGCCCGCATCGAGGGCCTTAACGCCACCGACGCCTATCTCGGCAGCCTGCCGGGCAACTGGTTCTGCAATGTCCGCGAGCCGCTGATCAATACCAGCAATCTCGCGGACCTCGTCCCGCTCAACTCGGTCTGGTCCGGAAGCCCGGTGGCGCCTTGCCCGTTCTATCAGGAAGGCTCGCCGCCGTTGATGCAGGTTGCCAGCGGTTCCACACCGTTCCGCCTCAATCTCCATGTCGACGACGTCGGGCACACGCTGATCTTCGGCCCGACCGGCTCCGGCAAGTCAACCTTGCTCGCGCTGATCGCGGCGCAGTTCCGCCGCTACGAGCGCGCGCAAATCTTCGCGTTCGACAAGGGCAATTCACTCTATCCGCTGACGCTTGCCGCCGGGGGCGATCATTACGAGATCGGGGGCGACGCTGAGGAGGGGAGGGCGCTCGCGTTCTGCCCGCTCTCGGACCTCGCGACGGACGGAGACCGGGCCTGGGCAAGCGAGTGGATCGAAACGCTCGTCGCCCTGCAAGGCGTGACGATCACACCGGACCACCGCAATGCGATTTCGCGACAGATCGGGCTGATGGCCAATGCTCCCGGCCGCTCACTCTCCGACTTCGTGTCGGGCGTTCAGATGCGGGAGATCAAGGATGCTCTGCACCACTACACGGTGGACGGACCGATGGGGCAACTCCTCGATGCCGAGCGGGACGGGCTTACGCTCGGTGGGTTCCAGTGCTTCGAGATCGAGCAGCTCATGAATATGGGCGAACGCAGCCTGGTCCCGGTGCTGACTTATCTCTTCCGCCGCATCGAGAAGCGTCTCGATGGTGCGCCGAGCCTTATTGTTCTGGACGAAGCATGGCTGATGCTCGGCCATCCGGTCTTCCGGTCAAAGATCCGCGAATGGCTCAAGGTGCTGCGCAAGGCCAACTGCGCCGTGGTCCTGGCCACGCAGTCGATCTCGGACGCGGAGCGTTCCGGCATCATCGATGTGCTGAAGGAATCCTGCCCAACCAAGATCTGCTTGCCGAACGGCGCGGCGCGCGAGCCGGGCACGCGGGAATTCTACGAGCGGATCGGCTTCAACGAGCGGCAGATCGAAATCGTCTCCACCGCCATCCCGAAGCGCGAATACTACGTCGCCACCCCGGACGGCCGCAGGCTGTTCGATATGTCGCTCGGACCTGTCGCGCTGAGTTTCGTCGGCGCCTCCGGCAAGGATGACCTGAAGCGTATCCGCGCCCTGAAATCCGAGCATGGCCAGGAATGGCCGGCCCATTGGCTTCAATCGAGAGGAGTTTCCGATGCCATCGACGTCCCCAGCAAAACGTAAGCTCGCCCGCGCGCTCGTCGCCGCCGCAATCACCTTCGGCACAGCCACACCGGCGCTTTCCGGCGCGGCCACCGGCGAGGCGACGGAGTTGACCCAGCTCGCCAACAACGCGGAACTGATCAAGCTGCTGGAAAGCTCGGGCGTGCAGGTCGAGAACCAGCTGACGCAGATCAGCCAGCTCGCCGAGCAGATCCAGAACCAGTTGAAGATGTACGACAACATGCTGCAGAACACCGCGCAGCTTCCGGACCACATCTGGGGACAGGTGGAGCAGGATCTAGGACAGCTCCGCGATGTCGTCAGGCAGGGGGAGGGCATCGCCTTCTCGATGGGCAATGCCGACGACGTCCTCCAGCAGCGTTTCAAGAGCTATGCCGACCTGAAGGACAATCTCCCGAACAAGGAAAGCTTCGCCACGGCCTACCAGAACTGGTCCGACACGAACCGCGGCACCATCGCCGGCACGCTCAGTGCTGCCAGCCTGACCGCCGACCAGTTCGACAGCGAGGAAAGCACGATGAAGGAGCTGCGCGGCATGTCCGAGAGCGCCGACGGCCAGATGAAGGCCCTGCAGGTCGGCCATCAGATCGCGGCGCAGCAGGTCGATCAGATGCAGAAGCTGCGTGGCCTCGTTTCCCAGCAGATGACGATGATGGGCACCTGGCTTCAGACCGAGCAGTCCGACAAGGATCTCGCGCAGGTACGACGTGACCGGTTCTTCAACGCCGAGGTCAAGTCCATTCCAGAAGGTCAGAAGATGGAGCCGCGCTGGTGAACCGGTCCCTCGTCATATTCATCGGCTCTGTGGCGGCGGCCGCAGCTCTATCGGTCGCAGCTACGGTTCTCATCCTCAAGACCGGCGACACGAGCAAGCCAGCGATGTCGGAGGAGCAGCGGGCCGCACGCGAAAAATTCTTCGGTTCCGGCAAGGAATTGCCGCCGATCGAAAAAGGGCAGGAGATGCGTCCGCGATGGTGAAAGCCGATCTTGAGCGCACCGCCGTCATCACGGCCCTGTTGTGCTTCGCGCTTGCCGCGCCGGCCTTTGCACAACAGGGCCAGGTGCTGACCGAGCTGGAAAACCAGGTCTCATCGGCTGCAAAGGGGTGGGAGACCACGATCATGGATGCGGCGCGATCCCTGTTCTGGATCTTGGCCGGAATCGAGATTGGCATCGCCGCGGTGTGGCTCGCGATCCAGGCGGCGTCGCTCGACAGCTGGTTTGCCGAACTGGTCCGCCGCATCATGTTCATTGGCTTCTTCGCGTTCGTTCTCGATCAGGGACCGACGTTCGCGCGCGCTGTTGTGGACAGCCTTTTCCAGATTGGCTCCGGCGGTGGCTCGGCCTCGCCGGCGGAAGTGTTCGACGCCGGCATCCGGGTTGCATCGCAGATGTCGCAGCAGGCCCAATTCGGTGTCTTCGAAGACAATGCGCTCGCGATCGCCGCTGTGCTTGCCATGGGCATCGTCGTCATCTGCTTCTCGCTGGTGGCGGCGATCTTCGTCAGCGTCATGGTGGAAATGTATGTCGGCCTGCTCGCCGGCATGATCATGCTGGGTCTTGGCGGGTCATCGTTCACGAAGGACTTCGCCATTCGCTATCTCGTCTACGCCTTCGGGGTCGGGATGAAGCTGATGGCGCTCGTGATGATCTCGCGGATCGGCTCGGAGGTTCTCATCGGATTGGCGCAGGCGCCAACCGCCGAGAGCGATCAGTTCATCACGACGCTCGCGATCGCGGGCATTTCGGTCGTGGTGTTCATCATCGCAATGTACGTGCCGAACATCATGCAGGGCGTCGTGCAGGGCGCCTCGGTGACGGGAGGAATGGAAACCATCCGCCACGGAGGGCAGGCCGCGTCCTTCGCCGCCGGTGCAGGATTCCTCGCAGCCGGTGCGGCTGGCGCAGGCTTTGCGGCGGCCCAGGCCGCCCGCGCCGCAGGCTCGTCCATCGCCGGCGCAGCAGCTCGTGGCGTCGGCGCTGGTATCGGTTCGGGCGCGAAAGCTGCCGGCTCGGCCGCCAAGGAAAAGGCGATTGGTTCGCCTGGCGCCTATGCCGGCTCGATCCTCGGCCTTGCGAACGCCAAGCTCGACGAGAAACGTGGCGGCAGCAGCGGCACAAAACCGTTCCCCGAACGCAACGACAAACCATAAGAAGAAGAGATTGATCGATGGCAGCAGATCGCGCCCCTGAAAACCCTTATCTCGCCGCGCGTCAGGAATGGTCCGAGCGATACGGCTCCTACGTCCAGTCGGCGCGGGCCTGGCGCATCGTCGGCATTCTCGGCCTGACCATGGCCGTGATCGGCTTCAGCTATGCCATGTATCTGAGCACTCAGGTCAAGTTGGTGCCCTATATCGTCGAGGTCGACAAACTCGGCACCTCCGTCACGGTCGGCTTTCCCGAGCAGATCGAATACGCCGATGCCCGCGTCGTGCGCGCGACGCTCGGCAACTTCGTGACCAGCTTCCGATCCATCACGCCGGATGCCGTCGTGCAGAAGCAATATATCGACCGGACCTATGCGCTGCTTCGGACATCCGACCCCTCGACCCAGAAGATCAATTCCTGGTTTCGGGGAAACTCGCCGTTCGAGAAAGCGAAGACCTCGACGGTCGCGATCGAGGTCAACAACATCGTGGCGCTCTCCAACCAGACCTATCAGGTCGACTGGACGGAATATGAGCGCGACCGGAAGGGCAAGGAAACCGGAACACGGCGTTTCCGCGGCATTGCCACGGTCTCGCTAACGGCGCCCCAGGACGAGTCGACCATCCGGCTCAACCCCATCGGTCTCTACGTCCAAGACTTCGACTGGACAGCACAGCTTTAAGGGCAGGGAACATCAAATGCACAGATCAGGATCGATCGCGGCCGCCGGCTGCATGGCCGCACTCGTGTTCGCCTCCGGCGCACTCGCGCAAAACATGACGACGAACGAGGTGAGGGGAACCAACATTTCGGGCAAATGGCGTGGAACGCCCGGTCTCGTCGCCAAGGGCGCGGATGGCAAGGTCATCTTCCTCTACGGGGAAACCCAGCCGTCGGTCGTCTGCTCCCCGCTTCAGGTCTGCGACATCGAATTGCAAGGTGGCGAGATCGTGCGCGACGTCCTTGTGGGCGACACTGTGCGGTGGAAGGTCGAGCCAGCCACCTCGGGCGCAGCTGGGGGACAGGCGATCCACCTGATCGTGAAACCTTCGGAAGCCGGGCTTGTCACGTCGATGGTCATCACGACGTCGCGGCGGACCTATCACATGCAGCTCAAGTCCCATCCGAGCCAGTACATGGCCCGTGTCGGTTTTGAGTATCCGGAGGACGTCTCCACGAAGCTTGCGGACATCAATGCCCGGCTGGAGACGGGCGGCATCCCTGGCACCGCGCCCGACAAGCTGAACTTCTCCTACTCTGTCAGCGGCAGCGCGGCATGGAAGCCGAAGCGGGTCTATTCGGACGGCACGAAGACCTACATCCAGTTCCCCCGTTCGATCGGTGGGCAAGACGCGCCGGTGCTGTTCGTCGTCAGCGGCGGCCAGAACCGGATCGTCAACTACAGAATGAAGAATGACATGATGATCGTCGACTATGCGGTCGACAAGGCGATCCTCGTTTCCGGGGTCGGCTGGCGACAGCAGAAGATCACCATCCGGCGGGGAGGATAACGATGAAGCGATTGCTTCCCCTCATTCTCGCCGCCGGCCTGCTCTCCGCCTGCCAGACGGCCGACGACGGCCTCTCAACCAACTCGGCGCCGGCCGTCATCTCAGGTCCTGCCGCCAGCGCCATCGCCGGCGATATGGCGAGCCGCCTTGCCGAGCAGATCGGGCCGGCCGGAAGCACGACGCTCAAGATGGACAAGGGCACGTCCGAATTCGCCGTCGCGCTCGAGGCGGCGTTGAAAGGCTGGGGTTTCACCGTCGTCACCGACAGCCAGGTCGAGAAGGGCACAAGACCCATCAAACTCGAATACGGGATCGACAGCATGGACGGACAGGTGCTCGCCCGCCTGTCCACGCCGACAGTCGCGCTCGGCCGCGCCTATGCGGCGACTCCGGGCGGCGCCACGCCGGCGAGCCCGCTTTCGATCATGCAGCGGAACTGAGGAGAAGATCATGGTTCAGTCGCTTCAGCTCGGAACGGCCACTCAGGACGACGACCAAAAGGGCATGCGTCGTCTCAATCGGTTGCCGATCGTCGCGGCGATCATCTTCATCGTGCTGTTCATTGGCGTGGTGGTGATCGGCCTCTCCTGGCGCGGCCTGCCTTTCGGGCGCAACAACGATCTCGACAGCGCCTCGAACACATCGGCCTCGACCTATGGCGACAAGCTCAAGCAAGGCGTATCCGACGGGATTATCGGCGAGCCGGAACAGCGCGAGGTTTTCCAGCCGACGCCTGCGGCCGAACGGCAGGCGGAGGAGAAAAGCGTTCCTGCGGAGTTGCCTCGTCGGACCGAACGGGAAGAGCGTCGGCCGAAGCTGGAATCGCGGGAGGAGTGGCTGGCGCGCCTGGAGCGCGAGCAGGAAGAGCAATATATCCGTGAGAAGTATCGCCAGAGTATGGCACGCTTGCAGGCCCGCGCCGGTGCGCTGGACTCGCCGGTGAAGGTCGACATCTCCGATCTCGGACGCACCAGCACCGATACGGCCACAACAAATGGGCAGCGGCTGGCCACTGCGCCGAGCGGCACATCCGACCTCTACGCGGCGGCGATGAAGTCCGGGCTGCTTGGGCAGAACGTCGACCAGAACGGCCAGACTTCGAAGGAAGAATTCTTCAATCAGGACATCAAGGATCTTGGCTATTTGCCCAACCGCGTCGTTCCACAATTCTCGCCCTACGAGCTGAAACGCGGCTCGGTCATACCCGCGACGCTTATCACCGGCCTGAACTCGGACCTACCCGGACGCATCACCGCGCAGGTCAGCCAGAATGTCTATGACAGCGCCACGGGCTACCGGCTTCTCGTTCCGCAGGGCGCCAAGCTGTTCGGGCGCTACGACTCGAAGGTGTCCTTTGGCCAAAGCCGCGTTCTCGTCGTGTGGACCGACCTGATCTTCCCGAACGGCTCAACGCTGCAAATCGGCGGTATGGCCGGCACGGACGCGGAAGGCTATGGCGGGTTCAAGGACAAGGTGGATCGCCACCTCTGGCGGACATTCGGCTCGGCCGCGCTCGTCGCGATCATCGGGACCGGGATCGATATGTCCTTGCCCGAGAGTTCGACGCTCGCGACGCAGGACACCGCGTCAGATGCAGCAAGGCGCAACTTCGCGGAATCCTTCGGCCGCGTGGCGGAGCAGACGATTTCGAAGAACCTCAACGTGCAGCCGACCATCCGCATCCGTCCCGGCTATAAGTTCAACGTCCTCGTCGATCAGGACATTATCTTTCCCGCCGCTTACGCATCGCGATAGTACGGAAACTGCACACATTCCATACAGTTCGTGAGGTTTGCGTAACCTTCAACCCTGCCGCAACGAAAGCGTCATGGAAATGTCTTCTTTTTTCGCCTATCGATTTCTAACGCCCGCAAGTTGTTGTAGCATCCGCTAATCGCGACACGCGCGTACTAGCCGCACCAGCTTTGTTGCGGCGTTTCGAGCGATGGAGGTATCGATTGAATCAGTGGTTCGTGCGGCTCACCGAGCAGATGTCGCTTGCGCATGATGATGCCGCGGTGGCGGATGTCCTCCAGAAGATGACCAGCGATGCGGGTTTCAGCTACTTCGCCTATCTCAACCTGCAGGCGGAGACCCAGACCGCGATCTCGACCTATCCCAAAGAATGGCAGGTACGGTACTTCGAGAAGAAGTTTGCACACATTGATCCGGTGGTGCTCAACGCGAAATCCCGCCCTGAAGCATTTGCCTGGTCGAATACGGTGACGCCGGGAATGACCAAGGAGCGCCGCGCGTTCTACGGCGAGGCGTCGGAGTTCGGTATCCGCTCCGGTATCTCCGTTCCGATCAACACGGGCTTCGGTCGCATGGCGATGCTGACTTTGGCATCGGATGAACCGAATGCAGGGGAGGGGCTCGACTTCAGCCCGGTCATGGCCGCCGCTTCATTTGGCCAGGTGCATTCGCGAATGGAAGTCATGCGCGTGCGCCCGACGCGTGTCACCCGCATTCGGATGAAAGCGAACGAGTTGACCTGCCTTCGCTGGTGCTCGGAGGGTAAGACGGCGAGGGACATCGCCGACATTGAGAACACGACCTATGGCAACGTCCGCTTCTTCATTCGCAATGCGAAAAACGCGCTCGGCGTAACGTCGTTGGCCCAAGCGACGGCTTTAGCCAAGGAACTCGGCCTGATCTAACCTTCAGTGAGGCTTTTTCGTCAGCGTCTCGGGTATGTATCCAAGAATGTCAAGAAGCGTCGAAACGACCGTCTGTTGCGCATGGACGGCGATCATCGCCGAGATAAAGGCACGGTTGGTGTCGACGCCCGCGCCCGACGGTTGCGATTCCAGGATCGTCTCGAGTCGTATCGCCTCGTCGCGCAGACGGCGGTGCTTTTCCAGTTCCTCAATGACGAACTGCTCGATCTCCTGTGGCTCCAAGCCATTCATGAGGCCGATCAGCGGCCGCAGCACTAACTTGTTTCCCGACACGGTATCATCGTCAGACACATCCACCACATTCACCCACAAAATGGCGTCCGCGGTGCGTCCCCGCCAACTATCCCTTGACCCCAGACCGGGGGTTAGAAAACCGAACACAGTCGGCCCCTGAGACCTTTAGCGACGAGCGCCTGGACATGCGTCACAGGCCCCTATGGTGTAGCCGCGCTAACCGCCTCACCCGGCCGAGAAGGCTTTATCATCTCTCACGTAGGCTCATCAAACGGAAGAGAGAACATGAATAGATCATACGATTATTTCGTTGGGCTCGATGTGTCGCAGAGGACGACATCAGTCTGCGTCATCGATGCCGATGGCAAGAAGTTCTGCGAGGGCAAATGTAATTCCCGGCCGGAGGATATCCGAGGCTGGTTGGTCAACCGCGTCGCGGAGGATAAGACGCTGAAGATTGGCCTCGAGGCCGGCAATATGAGCAGTTGGCTCTACAGTGGCCTCGTGAAATTCGGCTTTGATGTCATCTGCATGGAAACATTTCAGGCTCACCGGTTCCTGGCCACTTATCGCAACAAGACCGACAAAAACGATGCCCGCGGTCTGGCGCAGCTCGTTCGTATGGGAGGGGAGGATTTCCTGAAGGTTGTCAGCATCCGCTCCCAGGCTTCGCAAGAGACACGAGTTTTGCTGGCGATGCGCGACCACCTGGTCAGCCAGAAAGTTGGCCTGGAAAACCATATTGCCGGTGTTCTCAAGCCGTTCGGCGTGCTCATCGAGCGTGGGAACGTTACGGCCGACACTTTCTACAAGCGGACCCTCGAAGGCCTAGCCGAGGCCGAGAAGAACGGCGTCCATGTGAGATCATATGTGCTGCCATCACTCAACCTCTACATGGAAGCCGTCGAAGCCATCGCTCCGTTGACCGAGAAAATCCACGCGATTGCCCATAGCATCGAGATGGTCAAACGGTTCATGGACATTCCTGGAATTGGGCCGGTCACAGCTCTTTCCTTCTATGCGGCAGTTGATAATCCCCAGCGCTTCCAGAAATCCTCGGACGTGGCTGCGTACTTTGGGTTGACGCCACGTCAATTCCAATCAGGCGAAACAAACTTCATGGGTGCGATCTCCCGTCGCGGCGATCCGGCAACCCGTCGTGTTCTGGTGATCGCCGCAACCGTCCTGCTTTCCGGCACCCTGGAATGGAACAGTCTGAAGGCCTGGGGCGTGCGGTTGGCAAAGCGCATCGGCTTCTCGAAAGCTCGCATCGCAGTAGCTCGAAAGCTGGCGATGATCATGCACAAGATATGGGTGAACAACGATCGTTTCCGACCAAAGAATTTGAGCGCTCAGGAGCGTATCAAGCTGAAGCAGGAGCTTATCGTCGTCGCCTCGAAATCCGGACGGGTTGCTTCGGCGCCTGTTTGACCGAAACCCCGGTGAGTTCTGAAGCCGGGGGTCTTGCAGCAAGACGGCAGACGGGTGAGCGACGTTTGGTCGGGTGGCTGGTTGGCCGGGATCTTTCCGGACAACGCTGAAGCCGTGGCCCCTATTGGTCCCACCTGTTTGTTCTCATTGAACATCATAATGTAGCCGCCGCAATCGGAAGAAAGCAGCGTGACTACGGAGAGACTGATGATCTTGCGAGCAGGACAACAGACCTGATTTTTGCCATGGCGGAGAGATCCGGCAATGGTCACGTGCGTCCTTCGACAAGCAGCGTGCGAAAGGAAATACCCGCAAAATCAGCGATGTAGCAGAACTGATGGAATAGATTGACACCCGCGCGGCTAGAGACCGGCCAAATAGCCAGAGGATCCGATATCGTTTCGGCCGATATCCGCCGCTGTGTTCGAGGTTTCTAAGCCTCGAGGCGGTACGGTGCCGCCTTGGAGTTTGTAGTACGCATCCGAGGTGGGCCGCCTTGTAGGAATTGCCGGATCTGGCACTGACTGTCCTTATTGACGTCAAAAAGGACAGTGCGGCTATGGATCGAGTTGAGATTGTCGACACGGGTCGGCGTCGTCGATTTAGCAAAGAGATGAAGCTCCAGATTGTCGCCGAGAGCTATTCGGAACCTGGCTTGTGTGCGACGACGGCGCGGCGACATGGAATATCGCGTTCTCAGTTATATGAATGGCGCCGGCTCGCACGAGTGTGGCAACTGGATGTTGGGTCTCCTGTCGGTGGCTTTGTCCCGGCGCTACTTGTGCCAGAGGTAGAGCCAGCAGCAGGGTCATTGCCGAACGCCAGCCGGATGGAGGTTGTCAGCGCGAATGGTCGCCGTGTGATTGTGGACCGCGATGTCGACGTTGAAGCGCTGCTCCGGATCCTGCGCGGACTGGAGGCGCTGCGGTGAATCCGTTTCCGATGGGAACAGGGGTCAAGGTCTGGCTTTCGACGGGGTATACGGACATGCGCTGTGGCTTTCCCTCCCTGGCGCTTCGGGTGCAGGAGGTGCTGAAGCATGATCCGTTGTCAGGGCATCTCTTCGTCTTCAGGGGGCGCAGATCGGATATATTGAAGATCATCTGGCATGATGGTCTGGGCGCCTGCCTTTTTACGCGGCGCCTGGAGAAGGGCCGGTTTATCTGGCCGAATATGGAGGGCGGCGCGGTAGCGATCTCACCGGCGCAATTATCTTATTTGTTGTCCGGGATCGACTGGCGCAATCCGCAGGAAACCTGGCGTCCGACACGGGTCGGATAGCATTATTGCATTGAAAATATTGAGTGAATCTGATCGAATGGCTTCATGACTTCGAAGCCTGTGGATCTTCCTGCGGACCTTGCGAACGCCTATCTGGCGCTGCTTTCCGAGCGCGAGATGTTACAGGCTGAACGCGACGTCGTTGTCGCCGAGCGCGATACCGTCGTCGCCGAGCGGGACATGGCAGTGGCGCAAGCCGCCAATGCGCAGGCCATGCTGTCGGACAGTGAGGCCTTGATTGCCAGTCTGGAACTGGCGATCGAAAAGCTGAAGCGGGAACTGCGCGGCCGGCGATCCGAGCGCACGGCGCGCCTGATCGACCAGATGGAATTGCAGCTCGAAGAACTGGTGATGGCGGCGACGGAAGATGAAGCCGCAGCGCAGGCGGCTGCCGCCAAGACCTCGAGCGTGCGGTCGTTCACGCGCAAACGGCCGGTCCGAAAGCCGTGGCCGGAGGATATCGAGCGTGAGCGCGTGGTGATCGATCCCCCAGTCACCTGTGCATGCTGCGGCGGGTCGCGCCTGTCGAAACTGGGCGAGGACGTCACTGAGACGCTCGAGGAGGTTCCGCGCCGGTTCAAAGTGATCGAGACGGTGCGGGAGAAATTTACCTGCCGAGACTGCGAGGCGATCAGCCAGCCGCCGGCGCCGTTCCATGCCACGCCACGCGGCTTCATCGGTCCTCATCTGCTGGCGACGATCCTCTTTGACAAGTTTGGTATGCATAGCCCCCTCA
Organism: Shinella zoogloeoides; assembly: GCF_022682305.1. Classification (NCBI taxonomy): domain Bacteria; kingdom Pseudomonadati; phylum Pseudomonadota; class Alphaproteobacteria; order Hyphomicrobiales; family Rhizobiaceae; genus Shinella; species Shinella zoogloeoides. The sequence goes on along the minus strand of NZ_CP093530.1, from coordinate 29,826 downwards.
ACCGCCAGAGCACCCGGTTCAAATGTGAGGGCATCGAGCTTTCGACCTCGACGCTGGCCGACCAGGTCGGGTATGGCACAGCCGCGCTCCTGCCGATCTTTGATCTGATCGAGGCGCATGTCTTCGCGGCCGAGCGCCTTTTTGGCGACGACACCACCATTCCCATCCAGGCCAAAGACAAATGCACGACCGGGCGAATATGGACGTACGTGTGCGATGATCGACCCTACGGCGGCGCGGCAGCGCCGGCGGCCATATACTATGCGTCGAGCGACCGCCGCGGCGAGCACCCGCAGAAGCACCTGGCCGAGTATGGCGGTATTCTGCAGAGTGATTGTTACAATGGCTTCGAGCCGCTCAGTGTCGCCGAAAAGAAAGCGGTACCGATCACCTTCGCCTTTTGTCATGCGCACGCGCGGCGCAAATTCTTTGAACTGGCCGACATCCAGAAAAGTGCCCGTAACCGCAAACGCAAAGGAAAGCCGATCTCGCCGATCGCATTGGAGGCCGTCCAACGCTACGACGCGCTGTTCGAGATCGAGCGCCAGATCAATGGATTGAGCGCCGAAGAACGACTGGCCGCGCGGCAGGAAAAGAGCAAGCCGCTGTTCGATGACATGCACGAGTGGCTGAAACGGGAGCGCGCCACGCTCAGCAAATCGTCCGAGGTGATCGAGCCGATCGATTACATGCTGAAGCGCTGGGATGGGTTTGCCCGTTTCCTGGAAGATGGCCGGATTTGTCTCACGAACAATGCCGCCGAGCGCGCGCTGAGAGGAATTGCGCTCGGGCGCCGCAACTGGACCTTCGCCGGTTCCCAGCGTGGGGCCGATCGAGCCGCCATCATGCTCTCCGTGATCACGACTTGCCGTCTCAACGACGTCGACCCAAAAGCGTGGCTCGCCGATGTGTTCGCTCGCATCGCCGATCTTCCCGTCTCCCGCCTGCACGAACTGCTGCCTTGGCAATGGAAGACACACAAAGGGACGGCTATTGCGGCGGCCGCGTAAACAGCTCCCGGAACAACGCTTCCGAACGCTCCAAGCCTTCATCGGTCAGGATCAATGACTTCGACTTGTTGACAGGGTCGCCGATCAAGCCCTTCTTGTGAAGCCGATCCGTCGTTGCCCAGTCGAAGCCCTTCCAGGCACAACGCTCGTTATGCAGCGTCAGCCATAACAGCGCCAAGACGGCATCGTCGATCTTGTCCTCATCGATCTCCATGAACCGACGTTACCACGCGCGGCGCCCAAAATCCCGCGGCCCTCCTCGGATGGATACAGTTTGTATAGAAAATCTGCTCGCCCAGCGCCAGTCCCGTTTCGGGACTGTCTGGTAACATGGTTTCCAACCGATCGGCCGGGACCTCGCTCGTCGATGGGTTGCCGCATCTGTATTTTCGTCGAAAAATGAACTATATGTGGCTGATCCATTTGAGAGAGACGATGCTGCACCTCACACACGACACCGAACAGCTTGCCCGCAAGGTTGCGGCTCGCGCTGGCCGCAGGCCTGAAGACCTCATTCGCGCTGCGCTCGAGCGCGAAGCGAGAGAACTCGGCGTGTACACTGACCAACCAGCACGGCGCCGGATGACCGTTGAACAGATGATGGCTGTGGGAAAAAAGGTATCTTCGCTGCCACTGCTTGATCCGCGCTCTCCGAAAGAAATTCTGGATGATCTGAACGAGCAATGATCGTCGTCGATTCTTCTGCAGTGATCGCCATTCTCGAAAACGAGGATGATGCAATCGTTTTTGCCCGAGCGATCCAACAGGCCGACAATCTTACGATGTCAGCGGTCAATGCGCACGAATGCGCCGTGGTTCTCCGCGGCCGGCGCGGTCCCGAAGGGGAGCAGATCGCATGGACGTTCTTGGCTGACAACGACGTTAGTATCTCGTCATTCGATGAGATCCAGGCCCGTGGAGCATCCGAGGCGTTCGGAAGATACGGAAAGGGTATTGATCCGAGGGCCAGGCTGAATCTAGCTGACTGCGCCGCCTATACGCTTGCAAAAAGCCTGTCAGCGCCTCTGCTGTTCAAAGGGGAAGACTTCATCCATACGGATGTAACCGTCGCCGTTCGATAAAAAGCAAACTGCTGAATCAAGTGGTTCGAGCGGGATTTGCTTGGCGTATAGATACTCTGAATTTCGGTTGGGATGCGGACTGACATGTTTCGGGCGTCTATGCCACGGAGGCTGTCTTTTACCGGGCCAACGAGCTTCGGCGGTGAAACCAATGCCGCGTGTCAACTTTAGGACAGCCAATCGCATGGCAATTAGTGTCTATCCCCATTGCCGAATCCAGCCTTCTGCTGAAGGCGTTCGTAAATAGTGATAAACGTCAGGAGTGCCCCGAGCCAAGCTACCGGGTAGCCCAGTGCTCGGCTGAGTCCTCGCCAAACAAAACTTCGATTATAGTCCTCAACATCAATGTTTCGGGCGTTCCGCTCGACATTGCGCGATTGTCGTGCCTGCAGTTCCGCGATTGTTCCGGCCGGCATACCGCCGGAATTGCTCATGAAATCATCGAAATTGTCGTACTGCTGAACGGTAAAATTCGGTTCATAGTCTTCATACTGCTTTGGAGAAAACAAGACGATCTCGAAAATCAGTACATAGAGAATCCAGACAACAGAGCCGGCGATCGAAAGCATCCAAAACTGCCTCTCCACCTTGCTCCAAGACTGCGAACCATACAGCATCTTCTCCATGCCATTATCCTCAGAAAGCCTTTCGCTCTAGGGTGCAATACCATCAGGATTACGATGCCGCTTCAAGGGCAACTGTGTTTGAACTTATAGCCTGATCGGCCGGTTGCTCCGGATCATGGCGTTGAGGATGACGAGGAGTTGTCGTCCAGCAGCGATGAGGATGGTTTTGGGGGCCTTGCCGGCGGCACGCATTCGATCCCGCATGGCAATGAGGGTAGGGACGCGCCGGGTTGCGGTTAGGGCTGCAATGTACAGAGCCTCGCGAACCTTTCTCCGCCCACCCCAGATGCGCCTTGTGCCCTTCCATGTTCCGCTTTCACGCGCATGCGGCGCGAGTCCTGCAAGAGAGGCGATACGTCTTCGATCGAGAGTGCCGAGTTCGGGCAATTCTCCAAGCAGGGTTGCCAGCACGGTGGGGCCGATACCGGGCACAGCAGACAGGAGATGGGCCTGCGCCGCAAGGTCACGGCTTTCGCCGATGATGGCCGCGATCTGCTTGTCCAGTTTCTCGATCCTGCGGTCGAAGATGGCGATCATGCTGTCGATGTCGTGAAGCAATTCCGGTTGCCCGGCGCTATGCCGGCGCAGCTTCTCGGCCTTTCGGGCTTCGACCAACTGCTTGCGTCGCCTGAGGAAATCGGCGAGCCGTTTCCTTTGTGGCTCCTGCGGCTTGGTGATGGTCAGGGGAAGGCGCTGCCCCATCTGGGCCAGCACCCTGGCATCGACCTTGTCGGTCTTGGCAAGCACGCCGAGCGCGCGGGCGAACTCGCGTGCCTGCCGTGGGTTGACGCGGGCATAGGTGACGCCGTGCTCCGCAAGGACTTGCATGAGGACAGCATCGCATCCGCTGGTGGCCTCGAAGACGACAAGAGCGGAGGTCTCAAGCGTTACGATCCATTGCGTGATGCCGGACTTGGTGTTCTCGATCCTCGACGTCCTGCGCCCGGCATTGATGCAGACGTCGATGAAGGCGCGGGAAAGATCGCAGCCGACGATGATCTGTGGCATGGTAAAGCTCCTGTCCATGTCGTGCGGGCTCGTGGCAGGCCCAAGCAACTGTTCAGGTTGACGACCAAGCGAAGGGGACCCTTGCTCTCAGACGGGATGGGACCCATGGGGGGGACGGGTTCCCCTCCGCTCAAACACAATGCCACATCTCAAACAGACAGGGGGGGGGGCGGCACGCACAAATCAATACCTGCTTTTAAAGAGGTAGACTGGAGCAGGATCGGGCGACGCAAATCTGAAGTCAGCTTTTCCCGCATTGACACCCGAAGCCTGCCTGTCCAGTTCCAACCCAACCCGACGTGAGGTTTCGAGTGGTGACATGCGCACATCGAACGGCGACAATGAAGGTCGCACGCTGCCCGGCCACTTCGAGGCGGGTAACCGACCGTCTGCTTTCGGGCGGCTTTTTGCGAAAGCGGACTATTGATCTGGCATGATGGGTCAGGAGTGGGCGGCTAACTGTAGGCTGCGAGCTATCGAAATCCGGTCAGGTCAATCATTCGCCTCCTTTTCGGCGTTTTCGGGCGTCTCCAATTTCATCAGCCCGCTGTCGATCAGGATCTTCTTCGCGATCACTAACAGCTTCAACTCGTCCTCATGAAACTCCTCGCCTGTGAGGCCACGGTGAACCTCGTCGGCCAGTTGGGCGATCATGGTGATGTAGCTTACGTGCAGCGCGTAGAGATTCTGCGAAAGGTCCTTGTGGTAGATGGGCAGTAGAGATGGTCCTCGTTTTTCGCCCATCTCCATAATCACGATGTCCTTTAGGAGCTGCGCCTGTGATACGTGGGCCGCGCCGCTCAGGTCGCCGTAGACCTGCCCCATGTTCTTGAGGACGCCGATCGTCGCGAATGGTGTTTTAGCGTCCTTGCGGCGCCCAGCAGAATACTCCTCCACGGCGGCAACGATTTCATGCTCCTGACGCAGCAACGTCGCTGCCTGCGGATAGAGACCCTCGACGATGGCGGTCTCAACGAATTGGATGCCCTGCACGAAATGGGCGATCAATGTCATTTGGCCGTGGATGTCTACCCTGTCCTCAGGGATGGACTTACCAGCAATGCGGGACAGGAAGTTCACCAACGCACTGATCGCCGAAGCGTGCGCCTGACTTATATCGGGGAAGAGCTTCTCGGCCTTGAACTTCTTGCGGTTTTTCTCGCACTGCTCCATGACCATGCCGCCATAGATGGTCACGGGACCCAGCGTCTTCTCGCCAATGTTTCCCATCTTCGCCATCCAGTCGCTGCCGAATTTCCAGTCGCTCATAGCTGCTCCTTTTCGATAGAGCCTAGCCCACTGCGCCGACGTTCGGCACGCATGCCATTCGCAACCGACTCACGTGTCCGGCCTCGGCCCAAACCACAGATACTCATTCATCGACTTCCTCAAGTTACGCTCTATAACAAGGCGGCCTCTCGACGCTATCGATACCGACAGCTATATCTGGGGAATGGTTCCGCATCCGTCACTCAGCGCACCGAAGATAAGGCCCGATCTCATTCGGCCCGTCGAGACGATGGGCCCTTACGATTTATGCTGGTGCCGCTCGGGAAAGAAATACAAGTGGTGCCATTTTCGGCGCGAACAGCAGAAGCCGATCAACATCTTTGAAATCGAAGCAGGAATGATCGCCGAGTTCCGCGACGGCTACTGCTCTCATCCAGATCCCGTGGCTGATCCTTGCAGCGCGACGATGACCAAGGCCCATACCGTGCAGAAGAAAGGCGGCCTCGCCGCGATCGCCGAAGTAGGCCACGTCCTCACCGTGAAGCCTACGATGAAGGAGATGATCGAAACCGAAGGCAACCCACAGCCGCGCAAAATCGGCGTCAACAACGCATCGGTCTTTCCCGGCTTCTGCAGCCGGCACGACACGACGCTCTTTAAGCCGATCGAGGGCAAGTCGCTGGCCCTAACTAAGGACACCGCCTTCCTCTTTTCTTACCGCGCCATAGCCTATGAGCGCTTTGCGAAGGAAGCGCAGCTCCGAAGCACTGACATCCAGCGCGAGGCTGACCGCGGCCATCCATTCTGGAAACAGGCCGCGATTCAAATGCACCTGGCGACTGTCATCGCCGGGATCAGGATTGGCATGCGTGATATGGACCTTTGGAAAGATCAGTTCGACGCACGCCTGCTGTCCGGCGCGCGCGATGACTTCCACTTCGTTGCCGTTCGTTTCGACCAGGTTCTACCTGTCGTCGCGTGTGGCGCCCTTCATCCGGAATTTGACTTCCAGGGCAAACCACTCCAACAGCTCGGCCGGGACGGCGTAGACTTCGACCATATCACGCTGACGGTGACCACGTTCGAGGCGCAGACGATCCTAGTGTTCGGCTGGATCGGTTCCGAGGACGGTCCGGCCAAGGCACTTGCCGAGTCGTTTGTTGCGCTCGACGATACTCGGAAGGCCGATGCATTGGTTCGGCTCTTGTTCATCCACACGGACAATCTTTTTCTTCGGCCGAGTTGGTGGGAGGCGCTGCCTGAGACCGATAGGCGGACGTTAAACGAAATGACGCGGAGCGGCACGACCATGCGGATGCGTACCGGCGACGAGATGGCCAATGACGCGACTTCGTTGCTCTCCGCATTGGTTATTGAGGTCGTCAGCGGCTGACCCGCTTTTACAGAAAGCCATAGCCGTTGGCAGCGGCAGCTTTTGGAGCCGCGGCGACGGCTGGTAAATGTCCCCACAGGTGTCGAAATCAGCCGCCGTTGATCCGCGACAGATCTACCCGAATTCCAGCGTTCCCGGTATCCGCCTCGTCCGCTGGCGCGCTCGGCGTTGCGCCCTCAAGCGAGTCATCCTCATCGCCGTCCTGTTGAGGTCCACTTGTCTGATGTTCCTCGTCCTGCTTACTCTCGGCCGGCATATTCCAGCTCGTCCCTGGCTCCTCCGCCTGAAACACGCTCACTCCCTCGAATTCCCCGGTCTTCCAAGAGAAGACGGCATCCTCGAATATCTGGGGGAGCACGTCCTTGCTGGTCGGGTTTCCATACCATTTCGCAACAATCCGCAGGATCTTGGCGAACATCTTCGTGCCCATGCGCAGGTTTTCGCAGGCGTCAACGACATCTGGCTTCAGCTCGGCGGCATCCTTCACGCCGACACCTGCAGGGAACTGCGTCAGCCCCACACGAACGACAGCCCGGCCGACATGCTCGCGGACGATCGCCATGGCTTCGTCCGGCGTCGTCGGCTTCGGCACGAGAATGAGCCTCCCGCCCGACTTCACGGTGATGGCGAGCGGATCGGGCGCTCCGGCGGTCTCGACGAATTGCCGGACGATCGCAGGTGTCAGGGAAGGATCGGCGCATTTTTCGATCAGGGCAGCATCCAGCATGGAGGGCTCCAGGGTCAGATATTGAAGGAGAGCACGAGAGGCGTGGCGAAGAGAGCCGCCCAGGCCGTAGCGCTGGCGCGCTGGATCCCGACGATGGAACTGCCCTCGGTCCACCAGCCGTTGCCGACGGCGACGGCGACATCGGGCGCGTGGGCCATCGACTGCAGAATGGGCCAGACGATGAGCTGCTCGTAGCAGATGAGCGGCGCGACCCTCGTCGGTCCGACCACGACGACGGGATTGGCGAAGAGATGGGCGCGCGCGCCACCATTCATGCCGAACCAGGGCCGCCATGGCTGCCACATCGAACCGGGGACAGGCATACGCTCGCGATAGAGGACACGGCCGCCGTCGCCGTCGATTGCAACGAGAACGTTATCGTAGCCGCCGGCGTCGACCACGGCCGCGCCGGCGACGATCGTGGCGTCACCGGCTCTCACGGCGCGTTCCCAAAGTCGGGCGACCGTCGGCGTCCAGAAACCGAGCGCGCTCTCCGGCAACACGATCACCCGCGCGCCGGCCTTGGCCACTGCCCGCGTCGTGGCAATCAGGTCACGCTGACGGGAAAGTCCGGTATCCCGCCCCAATGATGCACCCATGGCGAGATCGACGCCGCGCCACGATTCAGGTACTTTCGGATCGGTCCAGAAAACGGCGGACCAAAGCCAAGAGGCTGACAAGACGACAGCGACAGCCGGCCCCCTTCGGGAAGCGAGGCCCAGGAGACCGGCTGAAGCTGCGACGAGCCCAAGCCATCCCCATCCCGGAAAGAGGACACCCGCGGCGGTGATCGGATGCGCCCAGCCGGTGATGCCGAAAGGCGGGATCGCCATCAGGATCGCAGCGAGGACATAGCGGATCGGGCGCCAGGTTCCGGACCGCGACCATAGCGCGGCATGGACGGCCGCGAAGCCGGCCGCCGGCACGAACCAGAGCGCGACGCCCGGCCAGATATCCGACGCATAGAATGTGGCGACCCCAAGCGGCAGACCTCTGGACGCCGCCAGGAAATATCCAAGGGAGACCAGCACCGCCGTCGTGCGGTTTGGCGCCATCGACCAGAGCATTGGAAAGGCAAGCGCCACCGGCAACAGGAGCACATGCCCGCTCCATGCGATCCAGCCGGTGGCCACACCAGCGAGAATGAGGATTCCGGCGCGAGCAGCATCAGGGCGCATAGGTCAGCACCTCCTCAGCGAGGCCGAGAATGCCGGCGGCGGGGATCGAACCGAAGTAGCGCGAATCCCATGAAGCCTTGAACGGGGAATAAAGAAACACCTGGCCCGCCGGTACGATTCCCCCGGCATCGCCATGGAGCGGACGCCCTCTCCCGTCCGCCGGCACGATGGTTGTTTGCGGAATGTGCAACCCGTCGATCCGAACATCGGCTCCGATCTCGATGCGCTGCCCTTCGCTGGCGATGACCATCTTGATCAGCGGCGCGTCGCCCGTCGGACAGACACCGCTGCGCAGATAGCCGCGCACCCGCGCCTCGGAAAACGCCACGGTCTCCGGCGGGCAGATGAAGATAAGATCACCGACCGCTGGAGGACGCTTGAGCGGACGAATGCGCCAGATCCCAAGCGGCTCGCTCGCCGTCATGTTGAGCCGATAGCCGGCCGCCGCACCGGCGACGAGCACGGTAATGGCAACGACCAGGCCGGTGGCGATGACGATCACCACCATCCATTGCTGGCGCGCTCGGTACGCGGTGCGAGATCGGGCATCGGTCATTTGAGCGACAGGCCTTTCGCCTGGGTCTGGCGCAACGCCTCTGCCTGCTTGATGCCGACGACCACGCGTTCATGCGCAGCGAGCTGCTGCACCGCCCGCATTGAATTCCACGCCGTTTGCACCTCCGCCTTCTGCGGATCGGTCATGCCGCGCGTGACCGTTTTGAACGCCTCGCCGCCGGCCTCCTTCGCCGACACGCCGAGAAAGGTTCGCTCGCCGAACCGCTCTGTCACCGCCTTGGCGAAACCTTCCAATTCCGCCTTCACCATCTTGTCGGCAAGCGCATATTCGAGACCGGCCGGAAGATCGTTCCGGTCGATGGCGTCGCGTATCCGCTCGAGCGTCTGCTTCGCATTGGGCGACAGCGCCGGGATATCGACCGAGACCTTGATGCGCGCAGCGCGCTCCTCGGTCTCATGCTTGCGCTCGGCCTCGGCCCGACCGCGCAGATATCGTTCCAGATTGCGGGCGAGCGCAGGCGCGTTGACGAGGGCGGTATCGCGCTCCTGCTTGTCGGCGCGGCTGGCGAACATGCCCGTCTTGCCCTTGAGCGTGCCGAAGGTCTCCGGCTCGGCCGAGATCTTCGCTATCGTCGCGGTGGCGCGCGCCTGATCCTTTATCATCGCATCAACATTGATCGCCGCGAATGCCGCCTCCGGCTGCGCATAGACCATTTGGAAACGCGTGGAGACATCTTTCCACTGCTGCTTCAGCGCCGGATCGTTGGAGAGTTTGTCCTCGACGCTCTGCTCGAGCGATTTGGCGAATGTGGTAATGCCGGCAACCATGGGTCTTGCCTCCTTGACGATGGTCGGAACGGATTGTTTGTCGCTGCCGCGGGCAAGGCCGAGTGCCGCGCCGACAGCTTTCAGCCTTGCGGCGAGATCGACGAGCTTCTGCTTTTGCCGAACGGTCCAGGCGAGCCGGTCGCGGGAAATGGTCCGAGCGACATTCATGAGGTGCATGCCGCGCGCTTCGGCGAAACGGAGGGCGGCGCGATAGGAGGATGCACCCTCATAGTCGAGTGTCGTTTCCTTGGACGCATCGCGGGAAAGGCGTTCCTTCAGCCGCTCCATCGCCAGTTCCTTGACCGGCACGATCTTCCACGTGTTGCGCTTGGCCATCGTGCCATCGGGCAGTCTCACCGACTCCGAGCCCTCGTGGCGAAGACCGATCCGGTCGCCGACATGTGCATCCGCTTCATCAATCGCGCGGGCGAGATCGACGCCCCAGATCGTGCGCTCCTGTCCGTCACCATAGGTGAGCGTGACGAAGTAGCTGTCGCGGTTTCCGGGCTTGTGTTCGTAGGGCGCCTCACCGTGATCGACGAGAACACCACCACGCCGGTTGGTGAACTCTTCCATGCCGACGTAGAGTTCGGCCGCCTCGCGGTGGCGCGTCATCGCGACATAGGTCAGATGACGATCAAGCGTGTTGGAGGCGAGAACTTTGACGCGATCGACAGTGGCGCCCTGGGACTTGTGGATCGTGGTGGCATAGCCGTGATCGACGTTACTGTAGAAGCGCTGTTCGACGGTGACCTGCCTGCGGCTGTCTCCCTCGCCAATCTCTGCGACGATACGGCCTGGCGCAGCTTCAACGACCTTGGCCAGCATCCCGTTCTTGACGCCAAGGCTGCCCTCGTTCTTCAGGAAGACGATCTGGTCGCCGGCGGCGAAACGACGAGCACCGTCCTCGGTCCGGAACACAGAGCCCTCGCCGACAATACCGCGCTCGACAAGCTTGGCGCGGGCCAGCTCGTTCAGTTCGCGGACATCGCGGCGGCGGTGGGCGAGGATGAGCGTGGTCTTCGTCGGATCGAAATCGTAGTTCCAGTTGTCGATCAGTCCCTCGATCGCGTCCTGCCGCGTCCAGCCGGTTTGCACCAGGTCAGCCGCGTCATAGGCGCTCAGCGCGGCCGCCACGTTGCCGCGCGCAAGATCCAGCGACGCATCGCGCATCCATTGCTCACGCTGGCGGTAGATGGTCTCCAGTTCGGCGTATCCGATGCGATCGGCAATAGCGCGAAACGCGGCACCCGCCTCGATCGGCTGGAGCTGATCCGGATCGCCGACAAGCACGAGTTTCGCGCCCGCCTTCGTGACGGCCTCGACGAAGAGTGCAAGCTGGCGAGAAGACACCATGCCTGCCTCGTCCAAGACGAAGACCGTCTTGTCGTCAAGCTGGCTCCGCCCGTCGTTCCAGCGAAGCTCCCACGACGAAAGCGTGCGCGAGACGATCCCGGCTTCGGTCTCCAAGCCCTCGGCCGCCTTGCCCGCCAACGCACCGCCGACGACACGATAGCCGGCCGCCTCCCAGGCTTCGCGCGCCGCCTTCATCATCGTGGTCTTGCCGGCGCCGGCGCGACCGACGACCGCAGCGATCCGATGGCTGCCGGCGACATGGGCGATCGCCGTCTTCTGCTCCTTCGACAGGCGGGAATACCGCGCGAACGTCTCCTGCAGGATTGCGTTTTCGACGCGGTGTGAGGAACGGCCGGCAAGGAAGACCGCCCTGCTGGCCATCTCCGCCTCGGTGCGGATCAGGTCGCGGGTAGTCAGTTTCGCCGGCACCCGCGCGCCACTGGCGAAGTCCACATGCTCACGCTCCAGCCGAACAACGTCAGGGCTTTGCAAAACACGCGCCATCAACGACTGGAAGAGACCAGCGTCATCGACATAGCGATGCAAGATCTTCGCGACGTCGCGCTCGTCGAAGACGCTCTTCTCCCGCGCGATCATATCGATGACGACGGCGGGGCGGTCCTCGATGCGGCGCGCGTTCTCGGCTCGCCGTTCCTCCTGCAGCTCGATGCGTTCCAGCGTGATCGGCTCGGACGCCTCGGCCGACTTCTGCTTGATGGCGTTCGCGCCGACGCCGAGATGGATGGTCGGCTCAAGGGCGATGCCCTGCTTCTCATAGGAGCGGCCATCGACGCGGATGTCGAGACCGGCGAGTGCCAGATGCCGGTTCTGACAGACGAACCAGCCGTCGCGGAAGGCGTTGAAATCCCCGACGCCTCCCGCCCATAGCTCATAGACGATCTTGCCGGAATCGTTGCGCAGCGACTTGCCGTCTGCACCGAGCACCGCGACCTTCTTCGCGCCGAAACCGTCGTCGGTCAGCGGACGCAAGGTAGTCATGAGATGCACATGCGGGTTGCCCGGCGCATCGTGATAGACCCAGTCTGCGACCATTCCCTTGGCGGTGATATGGCTCGCCACGAACTCGCGAACGAGAGCAATGTTCTGATCCGCCGACAGCTCGATCGGCAGGGCCATGGTGACATCCTTGGCGAGCTGCGCATCCGAGCGCTTCTCGAAACCCTCGACAGCGTTCCAGAAAGCCTCCGACGCGGCCGCGACCGAGCGATCGGCGATCATCGACCGCAGCCAGTCCGGAGCGTCCTCCGGAATAACGAATTCCTCATGAAGGAGGCCCTGCTTACGGGTGTAGTCGATGGTCCGCGCCTCGCGCTCGAACTCCATTTTCACGCAGTGCCGGTAGGCCGCCGACAGCACGGCGCTGCGGCCGGAGCCGCGGGCGACGACGCTGACGGAGAAATGAGGGACGGCCACGGCGGAATGCTCTCCCGATTGCAAACGAAATCAACGGGTTCGTCGGGAACGGCAGGCCCGCAAGGGCAGAAAAGCAAGGCGTCGCGTCAGCGACGTATAATTGCGCCCTTGGAAGCCGCTCCTTCGGAACGGCCGGGATGATGCTCAAAGGCGTTGGCTACGCCAACTCGCATTTCTGCGAGTAGATCGGCACGCCGATCTCGGAAATGGTCATGCCGTCAAAGACCTTGAACGGCATGAAAGGACCAGTCGGAGATGAAAAAGCCTTCCTCCAAAATCCGCGAAGAGATCGCCAAGCTCCAGGAGCAGTTGAAGCACGCCGAGACACGCGAGGCCGAACGTATCGGCCGCATTGCGCTCAAGGCCGGTCTTGGCGAGATCGAGATCGACGAGATGGAGCTTCAGGCGGCATTCGAAGAACTGACGAAGCGGTTTCGCGGAGGTAAGGCTGCTGCAAGCGGAGGGAAGAAAGTCGGTGAGGGAGGCAGCGGTGCGGCAACGACCGCGCCGGACACACCTGGCGCGGCTGCGGGCTGCGCTGGCGAGGCTTGAGCGGATGAACCGGACGACGACATCCGACGCGCGCAAGAAGGATACGCGCGAGAAGATCGAGCTGGGCGGCCTGATCGTCAAGGCCGGCTTGCGGTATGAAAAGCGGGCTCTGCTGCTCGGCGCACTGATCGAGCTGCGCCAGCGGCTCGAGCGTGACGCCGGCGAGCGGCCGCGGCTCACCGCCCTTGGCGCGGAGGGCTTCGGCAATGAAGGCGAATAGGGTGGCGCTCGTCGTCGCGCCGATCGCGCTGATGATCCTCGTCACCATCTCCATGGTTGGGATCGAGCATTGGTTATCCGCCTTCGGGAAAACAGATGCCGCGCGCCTCACGCTGGGGCGCGCCGGCATCACCTTCCCCTACGTCGCGGCTGCGGCCATAGGCATCCTCTTTCTGTTTGCCGCCGCAGGATCGGCCGACATCAAGTTTGCCGGCGGCGGCGTCACCGCCGGGAACGTGGTGACGATCATGATCGCGTTTGTGCGCGAGGCGATCCGCCTTGCGGCGATCTCGGCCGACGTAACGCAAGGCAAATCGGTGCTTTCCTATCTCGATCCCGCCACCATGCTCGGCGCGGGCGCGGCGACGATCGCGGCGGGGTTCGGATTGCGCGTCATGCTGAAGGGCAATGCCGCGTTTGCCCGAGCCATGCCGCGCCGCATTCGCGGGAAACGCGCCCTTCATGGCGAAGCCGAATGGATGAAGATGCCGGACGCACAAAAGCTCTTTCCCGATGTCGGTGGCATCGTCATCGGCGAACGCTATCGTGTCGATACGGACACCGTCGCCGCGCAAGCGTTCCGCGCGGATCGGCAGGAAACCTGGGGCTCGGGCGGCAAGTCACCGCTGCTCTGCTTCGACGGTTCTTTCGGCTCCAGCCACGGCATCGTCTTCGCCGGTTCGGGCGGCTACAAGACGACGTCCGTCACGATCCCGACCGCGCTCAAGTGGGGGAGCACGCTCATCGTGCTCGACCCGTCGAACGAGGTCGCGCCGATGGTCCTCGACCATCGCGCCAGGTCCGGGCGCGATGTCCACATTCTCGATCCGAAACGCCCGGAGATCGGCGTCAATGTCCTCGACTGGATCGGCCGGCACGGCGGGACGAAGGAGGAGGACATAGCCTCTGTCGCGTCATGGATCATGAGCGATAGCGGCCGGGCAAGCGGCGTGCGCGACGACTTCTTCCGGGCGTCGGGCCTGCAACTGCTGACCGCGCTGATTGCCGACGTCTGCCTGTCCGGTCATACCGAAGAGAAGGACCAGACCTTGCGCCAGGTTCGCAAGAACCTCGCCGAGCCGGAGCCACGGCTTCGCGAACGCCTCCAGACGATCCACGAAAACTCGAAATCCGACTTCGTGAAGGAGAACGTCGCCGCGTTCGTCAACATGACGCCGGAGACCTTTTCGGGCGTCTATGCGAATGCGGTGAAGGAAACGCACTGGCTTTCCTATCCGAACTATGCGGCGTTGGTGTCCGGCTCCAGCTTCACGACGGACGATCTGGCCGCCGGCACGGTCGACGTCTTCATCAACATCGACCTGAAGACGCTGGAGACGCATTCCGGTCTGGCACGGGTGATTATCGGCTCCTTCCTCAACGCGATCTACAATCGCGATGGGAATGTCGGCGGGAGGGCGCTGTTCCTCCTCGATGAGGTAGCACGTCTCGGCTATATGCGGATCCTCGAAACCGCGCGGGACGCAGGTCGCAAGTATGGCGTCACGCTCACGATGATCTACCAGTCGATCGGCCAGATGCGCGAGACCTATGGCGGCCGCGACGCGGCGAGCAAATGGTTCGAGAGCGCGAGCTGGATTTCCTTTGCGGCGATCAACGACCCCGAGACGGCCGACTACATCTCGAAGCGATGCGGCACGACGACGGTGGAAATCGACCAGATGAGCCGCAGCTCGGCGGCGAAGGGAACGTCGCGCACGCGCTCGAAGCAGCTGGCCGCCCGCGCCTTGATCCAGCCGCATGAAGTGCTGCGGATGCGCGGCGACGAGCAGATCGTCTTCACCGCCGGCAATCCGCCGCTGCGATGCGGCAGGGCGATCTGGTTCCGACGCGCCGACATGAAGACCTGCGTCGGCCAGAACCGATTCCATGGAGCTGCGAAACCATGAGAAACATTGGAACGCCGCTTGCAGTCGCCGCCGCGCTCGCCGCGGGCGTTGGCTGGGTCATGACCGGCGAAGGGCTCGGTCGATCGGATCGTCCGGCATCGTCCGTTCAGTCGTCTTCCGTCGTCGCCAGCGAACAGGATGACCTTTATGCGCAGTTCACGCTTTGCGGACATTCCGCCCGCGTGAACTGCGTGGTGGATGGCGATACGTTCTGGTTCCGCGGCGAGAAGATCCGTATTGCCGATATCGACGCGCCGGAAACTTCCGAACCGCGTTGCAACGCCGAGCGACAGGTCGGCCAAGTTGCCCGCGATCGACTGCTCGACATGCTCAATGACGGTGCATTCTCATTCTCCACGGTCGGCCGTGACAAAGATCGGTACGGTCGCATGCTGCGAACCGTGTGGCGATCGAACATCTCCTTCGGCGAGCAACTCGTCGTGGACGGACTTGCCGCGCGCTGGAACGCGCCGCGGCGCAATTGGTGCGCGCACGATTGATTGCGCGGATGCGTCGCAAGGACGCCTGCATCGGCGCCAACGCGAAGACGTCCAGCTCGGCGGCCCCGAGCTGGACGTCTTGCTCGATCGGCTCAGTGGGCCGAACGCCGATCATGGGGATTGTATTCGTGGATGATATAGAGATCGTCACCATCGTCGATCTCGTCGCTCGGAACGACGCCGTACTCGCCGCCGGCGCGGAAGAGGGTGACGGGAACCATCAAGGTCCGGGAGAGGTCGAAGGCGTGGTTCTGGGCGAGGGAAAGATCGTGCGACATTTTTGAGGCTCCATCCGGAGCGGGCCAATTCCCGCTGATGGCTCCTCGAAGGTCCGACCACGGTCGCGATCACCGTGAAGGCTTGCCGGAGCGGCCGCACGCTGGCGTAGCGGACCCTTTATGGGTTGATCGTAGAAGATCCGGGGATGGATCAGGACGCCATCACCAGAAAGCGGGATTGGGTCGCCTCTGGATCGAGCAAGGTTTCGCGCGATCGTTCTTCCTCATCGACGAGCCCCTCGCTCCTCGACCCCAGAGTTCCCGTCACCCTCTTCCGCGGCGGCATCGAGTGCGCCAAACCCATCGGCTCGATGCTGACCCGCCGCCTGACGTCAGCGGCCTACGCCCCGAATACTCGGCCTGATACAAGGACGACGATCGCATGTCAGCCCCACCTCTCCCCGTCCTTGAGCTCAGCGCGTGATGCGCATGGGAGAGGGATAGGGGTTAGCGCGCGCGGATGCCAGGAATGTTATCAGATCGGCGACCTCATCGGGTTTTGCCGGTCAATGCAAGCCTACGCGATGGCCGATCGCCTGCGGAATCCCGTCGCGTCGCCCCTCAAGCAGCGCCGCGAGTACAACCGACCAAATGAAGTCCATTCAATGGAGCCCGATATCAAACAAGCCGTCGTCCGACGACCACGTGAGATCCGGCATCAACGTTCCTGTGGCACCCCACCGCGCATCTCGCACTTGAGAAATGCCCAATCGATCAATGTCTCGATGGATGGACCGAGTGCTAGGCCGAGCTCGGTCAGCGCATATTCCACTTTGGGAGGCACCTGCGGATAGACCGTCCGGGTAACGATCCCGTCTTTCTCCAGCTCCTTGAGCTGCTGGATCAGCATTTTCTGGTTCACGCCCACGACGCGCTTTTCGAGTTCCGAGAAGCGAACCGGTGCCTTGGCTGCGAAGAGCTGGACGATGATGACGATCTTCCACTTTCCTTCCAGCACCCGCAGGGTTTCGCTCGTCGCGGCAGCCCATAGAAGCTGCTTTTCGTGATCGTCAGACTGCCAGTCTCGTTTCATAACTTACCTTTTGGTGAGTACCACACCAAAAGGTGTGTTCTTGTTATCCCGATAGGCTACCGCTATTTTCGGGTCCAGTAAATAGCCAGTGAAATCCGTGCTCGGCCAACACATCCGTTGGTCTCGGGTTTGGAATAGCTGTGCCGATCGAAAGGACGATTGAGACGATGAAGGCCATACGATGGACGGCTGGTGACAAGCCAGGCCTGTTGCTACACGACGAAGCCATGCCAGACCCCGGCCCGCACGAGGTTGTCGTAAAGGTTCATGCGGCGTCCTTGAACTTCCGCGACCAGGCAATCCTCGACGGTGCGTATGGCGGTCCGACGAAGCCGAATGGCGTGCCTTTGTCAGACGGGGCCGGTGAGGTGATCGCGGTCGGCCGCGAGGTCAAGCGCACAAAGGTCGGCGATCGCGTGTCGGCATCCTGCTGCCAGCACTGGATCGGTGGACCTGCGCGTCCGGAGTATCAGGCCGACAGCCTGGGCATGACGACGGACGGATGGCTGGCGGAGACCATTCTGCTGCACGAGAACGCCATCGTGCACCTGCCGGACTACATGTCCTATGCGGAGGCGGCGTCGCTTCCGTGCGCCGCCGTCACAGCCTGGACGGGGCTTAACCTGTCGTCGCCCCTTCAGGCGGGCGAGACGGTGCTGGTTCAGGGCACCGGCGGCGTGGCGCTGTTCGCGCTGCAGGTCGCGAAGATGTTCGGCGCGAAGGTTCTCGCGATTACCTCGTCGGACGAGAAGGCGGAACGGCTTAAGACGCTGGGTGCCGCCGCCGTCGTCAACTACCGGTCCCATCCGGAATGGGACAAGGAGATCCTGGCCCTGACGGACGGGCGAGGCGTCGACAAGACCATCGACATCGCAGGCGAGAAGACGATCGTGCAGTCGGCGGCCGCGACCCGAAACGGGGGCGACATCTCGCTCGTCGGGTTCACCAGCGGCTTCGGTGGCGGTTTGCCGCCGATCGACATCCTCGCCAAGTCGCTTCACGTCGCCGGCACATCGATCGGGTCGCGGGCGAGCTTCGAGGCACTCTTGCGAGCCATGGCCTTGCACGAGGTGCACCCCGTCCTGGATCAGGTCTTTGCGTTCGCGGACTACCAGTCCGCCTATCAGCGCCTGAAAAGCGGCAACCACATCGGCAAGGTTGTGATCGATGTCACGCGTTGAAGCGATCGTATGCCTCGGCGGGGCGGCTGCACTCGCCGGCCGCGCTTCCGAGAGGAACCCTACACGATGATCCGACTGTCCATCCTCGAACTCGGACGCGTCCGGCAAGGGTCCGATCGTCGCACGGCGCTTGATAACGCGCGCACGCTTGCCCAGCATGCCGAGCGCTTGGGTTTCCAGCGTTTCTGGGTAGCCGAGCATCACAACTCACCGGCGGTCACCACGGCAGCGACGTCGGTTGTCGTGTCTCATATCGCGGCAGGTACGACGACGATCCGCGTTGGTGCCGGCGGCGTCATGCTGCCCAACCACGCGCCTTATGTCATCGCGGAACAATTCGGAACTCTGGAAACTCTCCATCCGGGCCGTATCGACCTGGGGCTCGGTCGCGCCCCCGGCACCGACCAGACGACCTTGCGTGCGCTGCGGCGGGACCCCGGCAACGCGGAAAACTTTCCCCAGGACGTACTTGAGCTGCAGGCGTTTCTCGCCCCCAAGGGCGAAGCGCAGCGGATAGAGGCGGTTCCGGGCTCCGGAACCAACGTGCCGTTGTGGATATTGGGTTCAAGCCTTTACGGGGCGCAACTCGCCGCCGTGCTCGGTCTTCCTTATGCCTTCGGGTCGCAGTTTTCCCCTCATTCACTTCATCAGGCGCTTGAACTCTACCGGGGTAATTTCCAGCCCTCGGAGCAACTGCAGAAGCCCTATGCGATGATCGGGGTCAATGTGATCGCGGCGGAAACGGATGACGAGGCCCGCATTCTCGCAACGTCCCAGCAAATGACATTCGCCGATATGTTCCGGGGCATGCCAAGCCTGCTCAAGCCACCCGTGGACGATATCGAAGCCTACTGGACGCCGCGGGAGAAGGCGCAAACCGAACAGATGCTGAGCTGCAGCGTGGTGGGCAGCGCCGAAACCGTCCGCGCGGGGCTCAAGCAGCTTGTCGCCGACACCGGCGCCGATGAGTTGATGATCGTCTCCGACATCTTTGACTTCGGCAAGCGCGTGCGCTCGCTCGACATAACAGCCCAGGCTGCAACCTAACGAAGGACCTTCATGATGTACGCGCAAATCACGCAATTCACCAAAATGCTCCACACCCTTTCCCGTCTTCTTGATAAGGCGGACAAGCACGCCGAGGCACATAATTTTGCGCCGGAAGTTCTTCTGAACGCGCGTCTTTTACCAGATATGCTGCCACTCACAAGCCAGGTTCAGATGGCATGTGATACGGCGAGGCTCGCCACCTCAGTCTTGGCCGGCAAACAGATTCCGATTTTCGACGACAGTGAGAAAACGATCCCGGAACTCAAGGCTCTGATCGAGAAGACGATCGCGTATGTCTCTTCAATGAAAGAAAGCGATTTTTCCGGTTGGGAAGAAAGAAGAGTTGCTCCTCCGGGCTGGGCCGGAGCTTTCCTCGGAAAGGATTATTTCTACCAGCATGGCGTTCCAAATTTTTATTTTCACATGGTTACGGCATACGCGATCCTTCGGCACAAAGGCGTTCGGATCGGAAAGATGGACTACATCGGTCAGCTACCTTTCCTGAGGCAATAGCTGCACCTTCACGGTCCCATGATCCTTCAAGATTCCGGAGGCGCTACCTCCGGAGCTCCGTCACCTCGTCCCTGAGTAAGAGTCGATCACGGCAGTGCGTTCTCGTCATCGCCGTCGTACTGCAGAGAAGTCCCTCGTCATCCGATTACAGGTCAACGCTTCTTCACGTGCTGGTAGCGCCATCGATAGGAGACCTCAGCGTTTGGTTCTTTTCGAACAATTCCACGGCAGAATCTCCTTGATCCGGCCGGATTCCTCTTGCGAGATATGGGCGTCACCCGGATGGGAGGAGACCGCTTGCGGGCTCCGGGAGCGCAGCGAATAGCACACGGTCGCCGAAGGCGGCTCGCCCTTGTCAATCATCGGCGTCAGGCGATTTCGATGTCGGTTCTGGAGAAGTCGTCGCCCTTGAACAGGAGAGGCAAGCGGTATTCCCTGGCGCAGGCATAGACGAAGCAGTCTCCCATGTTCAAACGCGCCGGATGGGCAACGAATTTGCCGAAGGTGCGCGCCGCTTCCACGGCCTTGCGATGCGTTGTGCCGCTGATGGTCAACTCTCTGACCCGCAGCGCCTCCAGCAGGGCATCGACATGGCGCTGGGCCTCGTCAATGATCGCGGGCGGAATGGGTGCCTGATTGCCGTGCTGCTCGTTGGCGATCCGCCGCGCGAGGCTTATGACCGCCTCGAACACCGTCATCGACGAGCAATAGATCGGCTTGGTCGCGCGTTCGAGCTTGGCGACAAGATAGCCGGCTTCGTCTTCCTTAGTGAGGATCGAGATGATTGCCGAGGCGTCGAGATACATCAGGCGTCCCACATGTCGTCGCTGAAAGCCTTCATGTCGAAGGGCTTCGGATTAGGGCCGAGCTGCGCCGCGACCTCGTCCTGAATCTTGCGAATGCGCTCTACCAGGGGTATGGTTTCCTTCGCACGCGCAAGCTCGTTTTCGAGAGCGCGGCGGACGGCCTCGGTCTTGTTGGGGGCATTGGTCAGCTTCTGGACCTTCTTCGCCAGCTCGTCGACATCGCTGTCTCGGATATAGAGGGAAGACATCGGACTTTCCTTCTTCGTATATTCCTCACTGAATATACGAATATTCTATATGGAATATACAGTCACTTCAAGCTGCGAGATGTGGGCGTCACCCGCATGGGCGGAGACCGTATACGGGCTTCGGGAGTGCAGAGACTAGCACGCGGTCGCCGAAGGCGGCTCGCCCGGATCATCCCATAGGCATCCATCAAAGGAATGAATCATAGGAGACCGACCGATTCAGAACTGTCGTTGGACACCGATACCGTGGTCGGCGACGATTCCGCCATGATCACCCAGCCCTACCAGCTTTATGTCGAGCGCACCGAGCCATCGAAGAACATGGCGCGATATTACTCCATGACCATCGAGCCGACGCTGTTCGGAACGGCCTGCCTGACACGGCGATGGGGACGTATCGGCAAAATGGGCCAGGAAAAGGTGCATCATTTCCAGCGGGAAGAAGATGCCGTCCATCTTTTCCTCGACGTCCTGCGCCAGAAGCGGGCACGCGGCTACCGACCGGCGGGGACAAACCGAGCGATCCGTACTGCATGAAGACGGCAAAGAGGCACGCGCAGGCGGGCCTCGCCGGACGCCTCATCGGCGTCGGTTCCAGTCGGTCTCGAAGGCGACTTCGATCTCGACGAAGAACGGGATCTTGATCGCGATCTTCAGGCCGAGCTTGCCCTTGCGGAAGAAATGGGCGGCGACCTTGCCCAGGGCTCGGAGGCGGCGACCGGTGGCGGTGAGGAATTTGGCGAGTTGGCGCATGATCTCTACTCCTTTCGATAAGCTGTCATTGCGGGGAAAGGCGGCAGCCCGGAGAGGCGCGCTGCACCGGGACGGCCGCAGCGGACGCGGAGGACCAGGCGGCGCCTGAATTTTGTCGCGCGAGGAGCCGCAGGCGGGGAAAATTCTGGAGGCGGCGGGTTGCGGCGCGCCGGGAGGGCTGCAACATCCCCGATGCTGATGACAGGGCATCGAAAGGAAGGAGCGGCAACCGGCTTTCCCTCCTCCGATCGCTTCCCTCCCGCCTGGAAAGGCGGAGCAGAGCTTCGCGCCGGTTGCGCCGGTCGATCCGGCGCGGCTGGCCCATCGACACGGCAGAAACCGCCCTAGAAGGGCGGCTCGGCGCTGATGCGGCCGTCCTGTTCGGCCAGGATCGTTTCTCGTTCGGCCCGCGCCAGGCCGAGTTCGGCCTCGATCTGGCGGCGCTCCGCGGGATCGGCGTTGCGGACTTCGGCTTCGAGTTCCAGGATCGTGCGGTCGAGGTCGTAGGTCATCGTCGTCTCCTTGACGTTTTGTGAAAGACGACGCGCGCGGTCATGGTGGCAGGCAGGGGTCAAGGATCGCGGAACGCGACCGGCGGAGCCGGCGAGTGGGGGAGCCGAATTTCTGCGCGGCCCGCAAGGGACGGGACTGAAATTTGGGGGAACCGCTCGTCCTTGAGGCCTGCCTGCCGCCATGGCACCCTCGGACAGACTGAGCAGACTTTTCCTCTCCGTATGGCACCCACCAACCCGCGAGCGGGCTCGACGCTGCTCGCGGGTTCGGTTTCAGCCGGCGACTATCGCCAATCGGGATCATCGGCGATGCCGACCTCGCGAAGACGCCGCTCATCGTCGTAGCCGATGACCTCGTAGTCGTCCGATTTCCAGGTGTAGTCGCCGCGCCAGATGTCTTCGATCTGCGCCCAGGAGCCATCGGGCCATATGGCAAAATCCTTCGGGTTCAGCTGGCGTCTTTCTTCGATGCGTGTGGTCATAACCGCTCCTTGTTTCTTGGAGAGAAAGCCTCGCCTTTCGGCGAGGCAGTTCCGGTGTCAGGCGTCGCGCTTCGGGCGGTTCCAGACCAGGTCGTAGTCGCCGTCGGCCTGGCTCGGCCACAAGGCAGCATTGATCGGGAAGGCGAAGCTCGGGTCGTCGAGCTTGACCGAGATGTAGGGTTCGCCGTCGGTGGAGGTAGCGTTCCAGCCTGCGCCGACCTCGGCCATGCCCGCCATCACGCGGAAGTCGGGAGCGTCGCGGGAGGTGCGCTGGATCGGGACCAGGCGGGCTTTCATCTGGACGGTGAGCGTGCGGACCTGACCGGTGATGGTATTGCCGTTGGTGGAGAAGTTGCCGATGATAGCCATTTTCGAGATCCTTTCGGGTTGCTCGGGTCGCGTCCATCGCGACCTCGATGGCTGTCGAAAGGATCGGGGACGATCGGACCGCACCCCTTGGGCCGGAACGCAGTGGAGGGCGGCCGGAGGCGGCTTTCTTGTTTCGCGAGGAATGGCGGCGCAGCCGACAGGGGAAGAAAGTCGGGGGAGGCCGTTGCGGGAAGACGATCGAGGCGCAGCCGGTCTCCGATCAGACATGCCACATCGAGGACGTGGTGGCCGCGCCAGGGTTGACCAAACCGGAAGGGTCTCGGAAATGGCGGGCCGTCATCGTCAGCACCACTTCGCTGCCGACGACAACCTCGTCGGCTCCAATGGGCTGCAGCTATGGGTTCGGTGTGCCCGCCGCAGACGATTGAGCCCACTGCCTCCGATATCGCTCCCTCCGCGTTGCCTGCCGGAGGGTTTTCCTCGAATGCCGGTAGGACGACGACGCCCTCGACGGCACGGAATCCTCCTCTTCCGCAGGCATAGGGGCACCGCTTCCATGCACTCCGCGCATCTAATGCCATGGCAGCGCCCTGCCGCCGGGTTCACCTGGGCTGGAGCCGTCGAACAGATGACTGATGCCCAGCCCGCCTGCCAAGGCGGGGCGCTCCCGGTCTTCCGGGTGCCCCGCCATCCACCATGAGCAAGCGCGATCATTCGCACCCATCTGGAGAAGACAGCGCAGCCGGGGCAACACTAGGGGCGGCGAAGCGCCGACCCGGACAAGTCGATCGTCACCGGCATCGGCGGAGACGGCCGAAGGCTGGCTGCGTGCCGGAGGCATAGAGCGCGGTCGCCGCAGGCGATGGCCAGAACCAAGATGCGGCGAGAGCCTGCCGGTCCCGACGATCCGCGTGGCTCCGTGGATCGACCTACGGCGCGACCTTTGCCTTCGCGCCGCACAGGATGAGCTGCCTGATGTGCGCGCGGACCTCGCGTTCCGTTCCGTAAAATCGATCCTGCCCTTCGGGATAGGCGATCATCCAGGGTTCATCGGCTCCCATCATGGTCGCCTCGAAGAGGTCGCCATTGCCCGCGGTGACGGAAATAGCGCGGATCGGCGATGCCGAAGATTGATCCCGCACCAGTGAAAATGACACCAACCAGCCCGGGCCATGGGAATTTCGCAGCGCCTGCATGACGCCTGTGGTTCGCGCATTCATCCAGTCATCGCGCAGACTGGCTTTCCAGTACCGCCCATGCTCGATGGCATAGGCTCTGATGGCATTGTGCTCGGCTCGGGTGAGCGGACGCAGCTTAGTCATGGGCTTTCCTTTCAGAGGGAGGGACGAAATGGGTGGGTCCGGAGCGGCCGGGCGTCGATCGCGCCGCAGAGCCGCGAAGCGGGCAAGGCGGGATCTGAAGAGATGAAGAGCATCGGAGAAATGAGCATCGCGACGGCCGCTGGCCGGCATTTCGGGAATTCTCGACGCGCCGGCGCGGGAAGCAGGGCAGCCGCAGGAGCCTCAGCGTAGCGCCTCGAAGAGGAGGCGGGATCGACTGCCCCCCGCGGCGGCGCTCCGTGCTCTGTTGAGGACGGCTCCCTACCGCAAGCACCGGCTGATGCCGGAGACGTTGGAATTTCATGGCAGGATTTCGATATTCTGGCACTTTCATGAAAGTCGCAGTCATCGCCAGTGGCTAAGAATTCGACTGCTCCCGGTTCGTTGCAAGGCCGGGAGTGGTCAGAGAGTGGGGTCGTCGCGTCTGGGGGCGTACCAGGAGCGGCGGCCCCGATCTTCCGGGGGCCGTCAGACACCGCACATGCCCTCGCACTCGTTCGGCCAGAGGTCGAGCTGACCGCGATCAGAGGCCGTCGATAGATCGGCCTCGTCCAGCGGCACGCACGAACGATGCAAAAAGACCTCGCCGCGGATACCGCTCATGCCATTGCGTAGCGCCTGGTCGACCTCGATGGCGTCGGCCCATGCCGCGAGATCGTGGTCACGCATGAAGCGCCAGCGTGCATTGTCGTGAAACGGGCAACCCACGCAAGCGCTCTTTGGCGGATCGGGATAGCCGTGGCGGCGCAGCCAGCAGAGGCACTCGTACCGGCTCATGCGCTTTTCGATCAGCGGAAAGCGCTTGACCTGCCAGGGCTCGAAGCTGGGCTTCGCCCGCACGATCTCGTCGCAGCTGATGCCGATCCATTGCTCCACGACAGCATGATCGGGCGAGCGCTTGCGGGTGAGGCCGGCGAGTGCCCGGACCTTTCTCCGGATCGGGACTATTTTATAGTCCGTCGTGCATTGCCTGCGGATCATGCCGATCGACACGGTCTCGCGGGCTGTCGCGCGCGTGCCGATTTCGATCAGCTCGCCGTCATGGTCTTCGTCGTAGACGGGGACGACCACACCAGCGGGCGTGACCGTCTTGGCGAAGGCCGGGATGGACGCCCAGCGTTTGCCGTCGCCGGCGCCGATCAAGTCGTCACGAATGTTCCCGGCGGACACAATATGAACCGGGAACGGCAGCACATTGCCCGACATCAGCCATTCGAGATGGTCATAAACAGCCTGCGGCTCCCAGCCCGTGTCCGCGAAGATGGCACAATCAGGCATCGGGCCGATCTCGCCGTGAGCGGCCATCAACGCCAGCGTCGTGGATTGCACGCCCGCACCGAGGCTGAGCGCGCGAAGGCGAATGGCGGAAGATCCTTCCTCCGCCGGATTGAGACCAAGCGGAGAGAAGAGCATCAATGTCCCTCCACGAATTCACGGTCCAGCCAGCGGCGAAGATCGCGACGCATGATACCGATGGGACCATTGACCTCGGTGATCCGCGCGTCGCCGACGATATGACCGCGTTCGCGGAACAGGTCGACGAGGTGGCGCATGACATCGAGATAGAGATGGCCACCGACGAGGGCGACATCCGAGAAGGGAACGCGTCCATAGCCCGTCAGCGTCGCGATGTGCATTCCGGGATGCTCGCCTGAGGCCATGCCGCGGCGCCTGGTCTTCTGCTTCGGCCATCTCGTTCCGAGATCGCCAGCCTTCATCTCGGCCGCGATCGCCGGCGTCATGCGCGCGTCATACATTTCGATCGGCGTGGCTGCGGCCCGGAACCCCAGGCGGGCGGAGAGGAAGGCGACCTTCGCCTTCTCTCCACGCGGGTCGACCGATCGCAGGGTCTGCCACAGGGGGCCGTCATAGCGTTCGATGGCCGGCATGTAGGCCGGGCCGTCGCGCTTCGTTGCCGAGCAGGCAAGGATCAGGAGACGGTTTGCGGGATGAGGAGCCATCATGCTGCCCTACCAATGAAAAGCGTTTCAACATCTTCCTTTGCCGGACGGCTTTTATGTCCGAGGATGTTGGAAGGCAGGAGACTGGGTATGGCTATCATGCTGGCCGCCCTTGATGGCTCGGGAGGCAGATCCGCCCGGTCTCCACACCTGACCCGACCGCTGATTAGGCTCTGCGATTGATCGCTGTGTAGGGCGAGGACGGCGTGGGAAGGTTGCCAATTTAAGGAGGACCCTTCAGGGAGGAAGCCATGCACTTCTACGTTGGCGTCGATGCCGCCAAGGACATTCATTGGGCCTGCGTGATCGGCGCGGACGCAAGGCCTGTCTTCAGCCATGCCGTCAGGAACGATCCGGAAGGAATCGCGGCGCTGATCGGCGAACTGTCCGTGCTGAACGCCGAAAGTATAACCGTCGCCCTCGACCTGCTGGGCGGCTGTGCCACGCTGTTGTGCGCGATGCTGGCCGAAGCTGGCATGCGGATCGTTCATACACCTGGCCTGGCGGTCAACCGCGCGCGGCAGGGTATGCGCGGCGGAGAGAACAAGTCCGATCCTCGCGATGCGGCAACCATCGCCGATCTCGCGCGAACCCGCACCGACCTGCGGCCGGTCGAGATCGAGACCGAGATCGATGTCGACATTCGCTTGCTCGTCGGTCGGCGCCGCGAAGTCGTTGTCGATCAAACCCGACGCCTTGCGCGCCTGCGTGATCTTCTCTCCTCGCTCTTTCCCGCGCTGGAAAGGCGCATCGACGTGAAGACAAAGGCCGGCCTCGTCTTCCTGAGCCTTTTCGCCGCTCCGCACGAGCTGCGCGGCGCCAGGCCGCATCATCTCGTCCGCGCGCTGACGAAGGTCTATCCCCGCATGCGGGATGCCCAGTCCATGGCTCAGGACGCCATTGCTCTGGCCAAAGCTCAAACCATCAACGTGCCAGGCGCGCAAACCCGGGCCAAGCTGGTCCAGGACCTTGCCGGCGAGGCGCTGGCAGCCCGCGCCCAGCGCGACCGTATCGACGGCGATCTCCAAGCGCTTCTTGAAAGCCACCCTGACGCGGCCCTCATCCTTAGCCTGCCAGGGATGGGGGCCGTGCTCACGGCAGACTTCATCGCCTGCGTCGGTTCCACCCGCCGCTTCCGTTCGGCCGATGCGCTTGCAGCCGCAGCCGGCCTCACTCCGGTCCTGCGCCAGTCCGGAAAATCCAGAACCGTCCGACGATCCACAGGCGGCAACAAGACCCTCAAGCGTGTCTTCTTCCAATCCGCCTTCAACGCTCTCGCAGACCCGGAAAGCCGAGCCTTCTACGATCGGAAACGTGCCGAGGGAAAGCGTCACAATCAAGCCGTCATCGCCCTCGCACGCCGTCGCGTAAACGTCGTATGGGCAATCCTCCAGACCAGAATGCCATTCAGCCAAAACTTCAAAAATGCAGCTTGACGAAACCATTAGGCTGCCTCCCGCTCTTCAGCCGTGGCCGGCTGCAGTCCGTGAAGATAGGCGACGGCGCGCTGCGCGTGCGCGGCGGCGGCGAAGATCGCCCGCTTGTCGTCGCACAGCACCTGCAACCACGACTGAAGGTATGAAGCATGATCCGAGCGCGGCTCCAGCTCCGGCGCGATGCCGAGATCGGCGCAGAGGAAGCAACTGCCGAGTTCGGCGATCAGTTCTTCGCGGGCGCGCTCGCTGCGATCCTTGCT
Source organism: Shinella zoogloeoides (assembly GCF_022682305.1). Classification (NCBI taxonomy): domain Bacteria; kingdom Pseudomonadati; phylum Pseudomonadota; class Alphaproteobacteria; order Hyphomicrobiales; family Rhizobiaceae; genus Shinella; species Shinella zoogloeoides. Next base: position 2,074 of record NZ_CP093530.1, on the reverse strand, counting down.
GTAGCGGCTGAGATCGCGGCCGACGCGATGCGCTGGCGCCGTCCAGTGCGTGGCCTCATGGCTGAGCGTTGCCACGTAGGAGGCCGCGTCCCTGAAGCTCTCGACGAATGGCATCTGTATGTGGTCGGTCGCAGGGCTGAAGAACGCCCGGTCGCCACCATGGCGTATATGCGCGCCGGTGTTCCGGAAGAAGCGATCGGCATGCTCGATCCGCTCGACGGGATCAGTAACAGGCGCTGCGGATTGATAGTAGCGGTCCGGCAGCCCGTCGATCTGCGCAACGTTGAAGACGGTATAAGCCTTCAGGAAGGGGATCTCGCGCTCGATCTCTCCGCCATGTCCGTCGGACTCGGACTTGTTGAAGCGGCTGGCGAAGACCACGGTCGCGCCGGACTCGCCCTTACGCACGGCTGCGCCAAGCTCCAACGCCTGCTTGAACGTCATCCACATCGGCGAGGAGAACCCGCGCGCAATGGTCTCCGACCACAGGAGAAGGACGTTCATCCCGCTATAGGGAAGGCCGTTGTGCCGCAAAGGTCGGGTGATCCGGCCTTCCATGTTGGACGCGCGCCACGGCTGGACCCATGGGCGGACACCGTTCGAGAGGTCCTCGACGATCCTGTCGGTGATGCGCGTGTAGATGTCCACGCGTTGCGCTTCGGTCTTTTTCCTCATTTTCCTTACCTCCGTTCCAGAGGTCGCGCCTATCGCGACCCCGTCACGGCGGTCCGGAAGCCGGAACCATAGGGGGACGGTGCACGCGAAGCGCCGGAACGAAGTGGAGGAGGGCGAAGCCCTTGCGCTGAATCCCGGTTCCGGCAGGACCGAAGCCGGACGGGTCGCGACGGCGAGCGCTCCGCGCTTTGGCCGCGACATAGAAATGCCCACCAACGAGGTGGGCATCCAAGCCGCTCACTCGGCGGGATTTATGCGGGTAGGTCCGCCTCCAGATCTTTCTCGATCCGGCGCGTTCGTCCCATCCAAGGCTCCGGGCGAATGGCCTTCACCCAGTCCGCAAACGACGGGATGAGGCCGAGATCCTCGACGACATGCTGCTCGCCAACCCATCGGGTCGGAATGATCCGGCCAGTCGAGAGCCTGATCGTTGGGCCGAAGATCGTCTCAGCCATGAATATGCCTTCTGCGTGGTGCCGCAGCGCACGGTGACGAAAATCGGCGGTGATCTCCTTACTGGCATCGAACCAGGAGTGGATCGGCATGTAGTCGTCAACTACACCGCCCCATTTCTTCACAGAGGAGAGGGAATGGTGATATGGATGCGCCATTGCCATACTCCTTAAAACTCATGAGAAGACTGTGCGCTCTCGATAAAGCGCTCGTTAAGATCAAGCAAAATGGTTCGCTTCGCGACATCGAACACGAACTCCCCGTAAGCACCTTCCCCGTCCTGCCACCCGCCGTGACTCTCGCCGAGGAGATCATAGATCATCGTTTCGATCGCGCTTTCCAAGGACTCGCTGGACTTCCTGCAGTTGGCATCGACGAGCACGACCGTTGCATCAGGCAGCTCAACTGGCTCGTCAGCTATTCTCCCCTCCATCTCCGTGATCTGGCCACTGTCCCCATATCCGTCAAATGTCACGACGACATGGGTCAGCCCCTGTTCCAACAGAGCTGCGAAAACGGCACTCTTGTTTCGAGAATGAATGTCTTCACCGTTCATTTGAGATTCCTTTTCTCCTCGGAAGCCGCGTCCATCGCGACCCCGTCACGGCGGTCCGCAAGCCGGAACCATAGGGGGAAGGCGCACGCGAAGCGCCGGAACGAAGTGGAGGAGGGCAAGGGCCTTGCGCTGAATCCCGGTTCCGGCAGGACCAAAGCCGGACGGGTCGCCTGGCACTCGCCTTTCTACCTTTTCCTTTCATGTCCTGATCTGGCGCCGGAACGACGAAGCTGCTATATATCTGACCATCTGACTAGGTGAAGCGAATGGGCAAGCAGACACAGCTTTCTGGAACGAACCGGCCGGTGAACCCGACAGTGAGCGGGCGGTGGAAACTTGAGGACGCGAAAGCACGCTTCAGCGAGGTCGTCCGGCATGCTCGTGAGGACG